>CANLVU010000034.1 GCA_947494535.1 Cytophagaceae bacterium | reverse complement strand
GAGCAAAATGTGGCGTAAAAAGGCCATTTCAGCAGCCCACTTGTCGGCACTTTGTATGAATTCGTCTACATTAGGGTCTTTCATATGATTAGAATTGGCTACAGATTTGCTTTACCATACAAAGAAAGAAAAAACCTATGAAATCTCGTGTGCTTATTGCCTTGCTTTTTGCCTCTAGTTCTTTACTAGCCCAAACACAACCTGTTATTGTCGCTATGAAAACGCCTACGTTACGCGTGGGAAAATTGTCCTTTAAGGACTTAAACAAGAATAATAAACTAGATAAATACGAGGACTGGCGCTTGCCAGCTTCAGAACGTGCGAAGGATTTAGTTTCGCAGATGAGCATAGAAGAAAAAGTAGGCTTCATGCTGATTAGTACTACCCGTATGGGGGGAGATCAAGTTTTCAATAATGGGGTTCAGGGTAGTGCTGGACCTCGACCGAAAATTACGGAAGGTTTTAACGAAGAGGATCAAGTCCAAAATACCAATATGTTTACCCGCAAACCATTAGCTTCGCCCAATATGGGCGCGGCTGGTACGACAAAAGGGGTAACGCAATTTCACCTTCGCCATTTCATTTTACGGGCGAATGCTGAGCCGGCTATTTTAGCCAAATGGTCAAATAATCTACAAGAACTTTGTGAAAGTACTCGCCTAGGTATCCCCGCGATCGTTGCTTCAAACCCACGAAATCACGTGACCACAGATGCCTCTGTGGGATTAAGCGTAGGCGTAACATCCTTCTCGAAGTGGCCGGGTGAATTAGGATTAGCAGCCATGCGCGACTTTATATTAACTCGCAAATTTGCAGAAACGGCGGCGACCGAATGGCGTGCAGTAGGTCTACGAAAAGGCTATATGTATATGGCTGATTTAGCGACGGAGCCGCGTTGGGGTCGGGTGGAAGGAACTTTTGGGGAAGATGCGGATTTAGCATCGAATATGATTACCCAAATCGTTTTAGGATTCCAAGGAACAAAACTATCGCCTTCCTCCGTGGCGATGACCACCAAACACTTCCCAGGCGGAGGGCCACAAGAAGGCGGACAAGATTCCCACTTCGATTGGGGAAAATTTGCGCACTATCCAGGTGGTATGTTTGACTTCCACGTGAAGCCATTTAAGGCGGCAATCGCGGCAGGAACATCGGCAATTATGCCCTACTATTCAGCGCCGAAAGGCAAGGAATTCGAAGAGGTTGGTTTCTCCTTCAACAAGGCCATGATCGGTGATTTGTTGCAAGGCAAATTAGGCTTCAAGGGAATCATCAATTCAGACACGGGCCCTATTGAGATGATGCCTTGGGGTGTGGAAAACATGACTATTGCGGAGCGCTACCAAAAAGCATTGAATGCTGGTGTAGATATTTTCTCCGGTTCTGCAGATCCAACGACCTTAATCGAAGTGGTTAAGAAAGGAATGGTTTCAGAGGCTCGCATTGACCAATCGGTAGCGAAATTATTGACCGAAAAATTCGTCTTAGGTCTATTCGAGAATCCGTATGTGAATGTAGAGGAAGCGGTGAAAATCGTAGGCAATAAAGAGGCGGTGGATGCGGCTAATTTAGCCCTTCGCAAATCTATCGTGCTAGTACGCAACGACGAAAAACGTTTGCCTATTGCAAAGAAGACCAAAGTCTATTTCGAAACCTATTTCAACTCTGGTCGCAACGCGGCAGAGGCAATCAAGGTCTCAAAACCAAACTACCCAGGCTTAGAGTTCGTATCGACAAAAGAAGAAGCGGACGTAGTTCTATTGTGGTTAATTCCATCGGCTGGTGGTTTATTCAGTTCTCAAGGGGCTAAAATTGACTTGAATTTGTCGGCAAACCGCATCGACGTCGCACATGTGAATGATATATTGAACGCGAAACCGACGATTATCGCCATCAACTATACCAATCCGTGGGTAATTGGGGAAATCGATAAAGGGAAGGCTTCTTCCATTATTGCAACTTTTGGAACCACGCAAGAAGCGCTTTTAGACATCGTAACGGGAGCTTATAATCCTAGCGGCAAGATGCCATTTACGACTCCATTGAATCAAGCAGTGGTAGATGCAAATAAATCAGATGTTCCGGGATATATGGAAGGTCCGGGTTATGGTTTGTTTGCGTTTGGGCATGGATTGAGTTATTGATAATTATCAATAAACTGTTTTGTTTGTTTTGTTTAAATGAGTACATTTATTCGAAATAAACGAAACAAGATGAACGCTACGACTGAAACGCCGACTTTAGAAGATCAAAAAATAGCAAAAGCTAGTTTTGACATTTTAACAAATGAGAGTAATTCATACCGTTCTGCTAAAAAAAATCAAGCAAAGCTCGTCTTCCAAGATTCGAAAAATAGCCTTGAATTGCCAGAAAAAGCAGTTTCTCTTCTTAAGGAGATTCTTCTTTTTATGTCTGAAGGAAAAGAGATTACCCTCATCCCTACTGAGTCAGAATTAAGCACACAAGAGGCGGCTGATATTCTCCGAGTTTCACGTCCTCATGTGGTGAAACTTCTCGAAGAAGGCAAAATACCCTACCACAAAGCTGGAAGCCACAGGCGTATATTACAACAGGATCTCGCTGACTATGAACTTTCTCTTAAAAAGACAAGAAAGGCAAGTTTAGATTATTTAGCCAAACAAGCACAAGAAGAAGATTTAGGGTATTAATGAATCCTACTTCCTATAATAATGCAGTATTAGATGCTTGCATTTTGTATCCGGCTCCTATCCGAGATCTTCTCTTAAATCTAGCTGAAGTTGGGTTGTTTAAGCCCTTTTGGTCTGAAAAAATACAAGAGGAATGGGTAAGAAATTTATTAATTAATCGCCCCGATTTGACCTCTATAAAGCTAAATGTAACAATTGTGGCAATGGATTCTGCCTTCCCCGATGCAAATATGCCAGAAGATAAAGTGCTAATACAAAAACTTCGTTTACCTGATAAAAATGATCGGCATGTGCTAGCAACTGCTATTCAAAGTAATTCCAAATGGATCGTAACAGCTAACCTTAAGGATTTCCCTAACGACTATTTAAAAGAATTTGGTGTTGAAGCAATTTCTGCTGATAATTATATAGCATCACTTTTTTCAAAAGAAACTGATTTGGCATATTCTGCTTTTAGAAATCAATTGATTAGACTACAAAATCCCATTTTAAATAAATCCCAAATTTTAGAAATTTTCCTTAAATTAGAATTACATAAAACTCATTCATTTATTCTGAAGAACCCTAAATGAACCCACACTTCCCTGCCTTCAAGCGCATCATCACAAACCCCGTATTATTCAAGTTTTTTGTATTCCAAAAACTTTCTTCCGCCTTTTGGGCAGGGCTATCCATCAAGCATTTTGATGAAAAATCGTGTGGCGTCCGAGTGAAACTTTCCTGGTTTAATCAGAATCCGTTTCGGTCGATGTACTTCGCGGTGGAGGCGATGGCGGCGGAGATGAGTTGTGGAATGTTGGCTTTTGGGCAGGTATACAAGCGCCAGCCGGCGGTGAGTATGCTCGTCGAAAAACTAGAGGCTAAGTTCGTGAAGAAGGCGACTGGGGTAATTATTTTTACCTGCGATGATGGCGAGGCTTTAGAAGAAACGGTGAATGAGGCCATCAAAAATCCGGCGGGTTCAAAACTAGAAGTGACTTCGATCGGAAGAAATCAAGCGGGCGAAACCGTGGCTGAATTTTACTTCACTTGGACATTCAAAGCGAAAAATTTATAAGGTATATTTTACGCCAACCGTTCCGATAAAATTGCCATCAGTGATGGTATAATTGCCAAAGGCTTTGGCCTGAAAATGTTCATTAATGTCATAGGAAATCGTCTCCGCAACGCCGGTTAAATCCCCTACTGAAAGAAAATAGCCCTGAGACAAGAAGTTCCATTTTTTATGGTGGTAATTCGTGTTTCCAGACACAAGAGTCACTTTAAAATCCGTATTACGTGCCTGGCCATTTAAGATAAAAGAACCCAGACTCCATTTTGAATTCACGGGATAAGACATCGTCAAATCCCGACCAAAGAAGCTCGTCACCTTGTACTCCTCCGTCATTTGAAACGCCGGCATGTGGATTCCAATGATGGCCTTAAATTTCTTATCAATAAATCGGTAGCGCGTAAATAAAACGACGGTTGTAGGCGTCATACTTTGGATACGCATCATATACATCATAGAACCCACTAATCTCCGTTTCGGATTTGTGCTGGCATTGATGATTATATTAGGTTCTCTCGAAGTAAAGGCAGGGATGAAGGAGAAGCCTCCGGTGCTCATTTCAATGCTTCCAGTTTGGGCATTGATTGAGAACGCGGCTAAAAAAAAGCATAAGGCCAACAATTGTTTCATTCTGATACATTAAGTTTTTAAACGGTGCAAAGGTACTGTTTTTCTTTCTGAAAACATCCTATGCATTTTAACGGTTTACAATTTATGGCCAAAACCCCAATCAACATCGTCTGGTTCAAACGCGATCTCCGCTTTACGGACCACGAGCCGTTGTACCGTGCTTTGGCTTCCGATATACCGGTACTGTTGGTCTATTTTTTCGAGCCATCCCTAATCGCATTCCCAGACAGCGATGTTCGTCACTGGCGATTTATCCACGAATCATTAGTGGAAATGCAAGGACGTTTAGATGACCGAAACGGAATCCTTTATTTATTTCATTCTGAAGTTTTACCTGTGTTTCAGGCATTGTCTGAACAATATGATATTCGCCAAATTTTCTCACATCAGGAGATTGGGAATGGGCTTAGTTTTGAGCGGGACAAAGCAATAGCTGCCTTTTGTCGTAGCGCTGGCATCTCCTGGAACGAGACGCCAACCGGCGGCGTAATTCGCCGATTGAAATCACGTAAAACGTGGCAACAACGCTGGGAAGAAACCATGCGGCACGAACCCTATTTTGTTCGAGAGGATAACTGGAATTTGCAGCGTTTACCTTCTGAGTTATATACTTCGCTGAAAGGCCCAGAAGTACCGCTTGAGTTTAAAACGCGGAATCCTATTTTCCAAGAAGGGGGTGAATATTGGGGTTGGAAATACTTGAAAAGTTTCATCGAAACGCGGCATAAAGACTACAGCTTTTCCATTAGTAAACCAGAGGCAAGTAGACGAGGTTGTAGCCGCATCTCTCCGTATTTAGCCTACGGAAATATCAGCATGCGGATGGCTCACACGTTTACGATGCAGCATTACAAGACAGCTACAAATAAACGAGCCCTTTCTAATTTCACTTCTCGATTACACTGGCAAGGGCATTTTATGCAGAAGTTTGAGGATGAATCGCGGATGGAGTTTGAGCCCGTAAATAAGGCGTATAAAGCATTAGAAAAAGACCGGGATGAGCGTTTAATTCAGGCTTGGCAAACTGGCCAAACCGGCGTTCCACTCGTAGATGCTTGCATGCGCTGCGTGGTCGCGACAGGATATTTGAATTTCCGAATGCGGGCGATGGTCGTTTCGTTTTTTGTGTTTAATCTATGGCAAGACTGGCGGGAATTGGCCCATTTTCTAGCGCGGCAATTTCTCGATTATGAACCAGGGATTCACTACCCACAAATCCAAATGCAAGCGGGTGTAACAGGTATCAATACCATCCGAATTTATACCCCGATTAAGAATTCTTACGCACACGATCCAGATGGAATTTTCATCAAAAAATGGGTCCCTGAATTAGCGTCGATTCCATCTACCTTGATTCACGAACCTTGGAAATTAAGTGACATGGAGCAGACTTTGTACGGGGTCAAAATCGGAGTGGATTATCCTGCACCGGTCGTGGATTTGAGTGCGAGCAGAAAGACGGCGTCGGACCAGGTTTGGGCGATGCGGAAAACGAAAAAGGCCCGGCAAGAGGGGGCTCGGATCCTTGAAAAACACGTGAATAAATGAGCGCATTTCTGATCTTTCCACATCAATTATTTGAAGAGGCGCTTTCGCAAGAAGCGGATGTGTTCTACCTCGTTGAATCTGACTTATTCTTCAAACAATACGCCTTTCACAAGCAGAAAATACTCTTCCACCGGGCGAGCATGCGCGCTTTTGCGGATCGACTTCGCGCCGCGGGAAAAAAAGTAGAATATATTGATGCACAAGATCCGCGCGCCGCGGAAGTCACGCTTGCTTCTTCCATCGAAGGCGCGATAAGGTTGTTCGATCCGAATGATTATTTACTGGAGCGCCGCTTGCGTAGAGCTGGTGACATTCATTTGATAGCAAGCCCGAATTTCCTCAATACGGACACCTCACTGCTAGGTACGCGCAAGCCTTATTTCCAGACAGCCTTCTACACCCAGCAACGAAAAGACCGCGGTCTTTTGCTCGAAGAAGACGGAAAACCAATAGGCGGGCAATGGACTTTTGATGCGGATAACCGCAAGAAAATACCGAAGAATACCTTTATCCCAGCACCCTTTCCGGAGACTGTTCCGAATGGGTATATCCTAGAGGCGATCGACTATGTTTCTGCAAATTTCGCGGACAATCCGGGTTCTTCTGATCGCCCCTTTTCGGGAGCTTATTACCCCGTAACGCACAGCGAGGCTCAGCTAGCCTTAGACCAATTTATTCGGGAACGGATGCCGCTTTTTGGAGATTATGAGGATGCGATTAAGGCACAAGAAAAGACCTTGTTTCACAGCCTATTAAGTCCACTAATCAATATAGGATTGCTAAATCCAGCGCAGGTCATTGAACGTGTTGCGGCTTCTGCTGCCCCTTTAAATAGCGTAGAAGGCTTTATCCGACAGGTCGTAGGCTGGCGCGAATTCGTTCAATTGCTGTATCGGAAAATCGGGGTACAACAGCGCACCACAAATTATTGGGGATTTACCAAAGAAATGCCAGCCGCGTTTTATAACGGAACGACGGGCGTAGAACCGATTGACCAAACGATTCGCAAGCTCTTAAAAACAGGCTATAATCACCACATCGAACGCCTGATGGTACTAGGAAATTTCATGTTATTATGCGAAATCAAACCTGATGCAGTTTATCGTTGGTTCATGGAAATGTACATCGACGCGTACGATTGGGTGATGGTGCCTAATATTTATGGGATGTCACAATTCAGCGATGGCGGGTTAATGACCACGAAACCCTATATCTGCGGGTCTAATTATATCCTGAAAATGAGTGATTATCCGAAAGGAGAATGGCAGGAGATTTGGGATGGGTTGTTTTGGCGATTCTTAGATAAACAACGCGAAACATTTCGTAAAAATCCGCGCTGGGCGATGCTGATCAGCACTTGGGATAAGATGCCTTTGGAAAAAAGGAACGCACACCTAAACCGAGCTGAAGCCTTTTTAGCTCAATTGTCTGCTTAGTTTATTCCAAAACGAAAAGAAGCTATTGAACTCCCCTTGCAGGCCTGGAGCTAAACTCGGATGTACTTCGCGAATACCCTGAAAATGAACATTGATGGGGTGATCTCGGAAAATTCCTTTCAAATTAAGGTCCGCATATTCTCCATAATAGATTTGAATTCCCGGAATGTTTTCGGCAAGCGATAGTATAAACTCTATCGTCTTAGGGGCCATCGGATGTTTCGCAAAATGGCTCGGTTCTAAGACCAAAATACGGTTGCCTGTTTCGCCTTCGTGGAACGTGGGATCTAGCGTGTAATGGGTATAGATGAGGGTGGGAATATCGGACTGAATCTCTAGCGGCTGCGTTGTAGGCGGGGTAAACGGAAGTGAAGCTTCGACCGATCTACATAAATGATCAGGCGCTGGTTGCGAGGGCAGATCCTCGTACTCCAAATCCAAGAAAGTGCCTCTTTGCTGACTCCCGGTATAGCGATTGATATTCTCCTGATTCACGTAATATAACTTGTTGCTGAACGTCCCCGCGCACCATTGCCAACTCAGCGCATTACTCGCTAAATCACCGTCCAACAAATGATAATACAGCCACTGGGCCGGTTCTAGCCAGTGGTATTTAGCCACATTACAAATCGTCGCAGCGAGGTACATGCGCAAGTGATTATGCAGGTATCCTGTTTCAGCAAATGTGGCTAAATGGTTGTCCAGAGCCTTGATTTCCGTATTCGCGGCAAGCACCGCTTTCGGTATTCCAAAGCGTTCAATGCCCTCCTGCGGATGGCGAATATCCTCAAAAATGGCATCGCCTTTTTGAAACCAAGTACGCGTATAAAACTCGCGCCAAGCTAATTCTTGAATGAATTTTTCGGCTTGTTCTAAACCGATTCCACGATCCTTTAATCGTTTTACGACTTGGGGAACCGTGATAAAACCACGGGATAAATAGGGAGATAAATAAGAAACTCCGCCGGTAATGAAATTCCGCGTCCGCGCATATTGCTGAGGATCGAATTGGTCAATTCGATTATAAACTTCGTCGAGTTTTGTAGGAAATTCCACTAGCGTTTGCTGATTTTATTCATACTGATGCCGCGTTGCAGCGTGCATTTGAAGCGCGGATCTACCGCAACGCGCTTTTGCAGATGTTTAGTGCCACGGCCAGTCATTCGCTTGCGCCACATACGGAAACTTGACTCCTTACTATTCAGACGCATAAATTCTATGACCTCTTTTTCCTTTAGGCCAAACTGAAATTCGATTGCCTCAAAAGGCGTGCGATCTTCCCAGGCCATTTGGATGATCCGGTCGATATCTTCATCAGAAAACTTATTTGCTACGTCTGCACTTTTCGCCACAATAGATGATTTGGTCCCAATTCTTCTCCCACTTCTTGCGCCAGGCGAAAGGGCGATTACAGACGGGGCAGGTTTTGGAGGGTAAATGTTGTTTTTTAACGCCTTGCATAGGTCTTAAACGCTAGGCGAATCCAATTTGTTTTGAAGTATATCTGTTTTATTATATTTCAATCTCTCCCCGCAAATACAAAACCGCTTCGCCCGCAATCTCCACTCGATCTCCGAGTAATTTGCACGAAAGCGAACCCGTTCGTTGGGATAATTGACGAGCCGTCAATTCTGTTTTCCCTAGTACCGAAGCCCAATAAGGCGTCAAAGTCGTATGTGCAGAACCCGTCACGGGATCTTCATTCACGCCACAGGCAGGACCAAAAAAACGCGACACAAAATCGGTTGTTTCGCCTGGAGCGGAAACAATAATTCCCCGAACTTGATGCGTTTTTAATGCTTCAAAATCTGGTTGCAAAGCCAAGATTTCCTCCTCCGAATCGTAGACAAACAGGTAATCCGTTTTGCCTTTGAAAACCGTGCGCGGCGCCTTTGATAAACCGATGGCAAACTCAGGATTTAAGGGTAATTCCGTCAATGTGTCGACCGGAAAATTTAAGGCTAAAACCGAACCATTCCTAGTAACGGTTAAAGGACCGCTTCGGTGTGAAACAAAGTTAATTTGGTCACCAGCAAAACCCAATTCATGAAACAAAACATAGGCACTAGCCAAGGTCGCATGTCCACATAAATCAACTTCAATCGTGGGGGTAAACCAGCGTATTTCATACTGTGCTCCAGCGACCACAATAAAGGCCGTTTCTGCTAAATTATTCTCGGCAGCGATGCTTTGCATGACCTCATCAGGAAGCCACGAATCTACCGGGCAAACGGCGGCAGGATTGCCTTTAAAGCGTTCGTTCGTAAAGGCGTCGACTTGGTAAATAGGGATTTTCATGTGGCTGTAAAGGTATAACTTATTTTAAAATAAGTTAGCCAATTTCAGCACAAGACCCTTACGCTACTTCTTCGTAAACCGCATCTAAATAATCGTAAATCAAATTGAAATAATTAACGGCTAAATCTCCCGCTTCGTTGTCATTCGAAAGATCAAAAATAGTAGATTGAAAAATACACGTTTCGAAAATCTGATCAATGTAATAATCCACGTCAAAAATTGATTTTGAATTCGAAGTAAACGATTCAAAAACAGTTCTTACAAGCTCCATTTGCGGTCCTGATAGGCTTAAAGCTAATTCCATGATTTGATATGTTTAGATGTTTTTCTATTCAAATATAGTAGAATTCCTGAGTCAACATTTTAACAAATGGTTAAGGAATTAGCTAATTTATATTAAAAATTGGCTGCTTTTCTGAACTTCATTTTTACGCAAATTTGCGCCATTCAAAGCCAAAACAGGTCCTCATTTAACACTGTGAAAGGAGACTAAATTTAACAATTAGATTATATAAGGTTATGCCAAAAAGTGTAAATTACTTATTAAACTAAAATATGTTCGATATGAAAAAAATTGCCTTATTCTTAACCCTATTTTTTGCGGTTATGATACAATCAAAAGTGAATGCCCAATACGCATCTATCCAGTTAACAAATGAAGCTGACACCATTCGCTTAGGTGATAATCCCAAAACAGCCGTATCACGTTTATTAACGTTTACCTATGACGCTAAAATGGATGCCGCCTTTGCTCAGGTTAGTATGGATGCGCATCACATAAATCCTTTTGACCTACCAGAAATTATTGTTAATGGCAAAGCAGTTCATGCGAACATCTATTTTCCGGTGGTTAATCAAGCGGCTAAGTTTTACTTCTTCAAGGTGAAAGGAATCAACGACTTAATCGTTAATTCACCAATTGGGGCCAATAGCGCTAAAATTAGTTTCTTGTTAACCCCCGCTCACCTAATCCCAGGAAAAAATTTCATTCGCATTACCATCGGAAATCGTTTGATTGAAAATTTAGATGACTTTGCTTTAACAAATCCAAAACTTGAAATCAGAACGAAAGCGGCATCAGATTCATATACGGACTATGCCAAATAGTTTCTTGAAACACCTACTTCACGTTATTCTTATTTGCCTGATATTGATCGGAACGAATCACTTCGTTTCAGCTCAGTCAACTAATAACCAGGCGCCCATTCTAATTTCAGCTCACCGCGGGAATACGGGATGGGCGCCTGAAAATACCTTAGCTACCTTTAAACAGTCGTTAAAACTACGATTGGATTTTATTGAAATGGATGTGCGAACTTCTGCGGATGGTCAACTCATCATCTTGCATGACGGTACTTTAAATCGTACAACGACGGGCGAAGGTCTCGTGAAAAATCAATTGTTAAGTGAATTGAGGAAGCTTTCAGCTGGCAAAGGAAAGGTTGGTTACACGAAAGAGAAAATTCCGAGTTTTGAAGAGGCATGTAAATTGATTTCTCGTTGGAATAAATGGCATCAACGTAAAACTTTCATCTATGTGGATTGCAAAGAGGTTTTGCCAAAACCTTTGGTATACATTCTTAAAAAATATGATTTAGTAAACGAGTCCTGTTTTTACGGAAATGACTCGTTCCTTCAGTCATTAAAAATTGAATTCCCAGGAGCTCGACTCATGCCTAGTCTTAGGAAAAAAGAAGAAATCGCCGCTAAAATCGCCTTGCTGCAACCTTACGCATTTGATGCTAATTTTTTAACACTTACCCCAGAAATGGTCCAGGAAGCACATTCAAAAGGCATTCAAATTTTCACTGATTTATTAGGTCCACTTGATATACCAGCAAACTATCAAAAAGCAGCGGGTTTGGGGGTAGATTTGATTCAAACAGATAAGCCTAGCTTAGTCTTTAAAACCCTTAAAAACTAAATAAATTCCCCCCCCCCTAATTCCCTCATAACCACTTCTTACGCCTAAACCAAATATAAATCAAGGCGCTCAGCAAGAACATAAATCCAAGCAAGGCCGGATAGCCCCAGCGCGCTCTTAATTCTGGCATGTGGTCAAAATTCATACCATAAATACCTGCTAAAAACGTTAAGGGCATAAAAAACACGGAGAAAATCGTCAAGACCTTAATCACTTCGTTGGTTTTTTGGGCAGAAATAGACAAGTAAAAATTCACCAAATTGGACACATCTTCATGAATCTGATCATAGATATTCATCAACTTCAAATGCAAATCGCGCGTATCTTGTAAGACATCTCCTTCTGTTTCTGGTAATTTAATAGAACTAACCGCCTCTTGACTAAACAGCAGCAGCTTCTTACTCATTAATGATTTCCGTTTTATTTGGTATAATTCAGATAACATTTGGGGTGTCAAATTCTGCGAAAACACCTTACTCTCAAAGTCATCTAGTTCATTCGATAAGCGTACCGCTGGTGTTTCATAGGAATGCAAAATATGCCAAAGCATTTTAGCCACAATAGCTTCCACCACATGCAATTGCCCTGTATCAAAAAAGCGCGTCCGTACATCCTGTATAAAATCATGTGGAATGCGGTGAATGCTAACCAATAATCCCGGCCGGTAAAAAAAGGCAATTTTAGTGGAGATGGATTGAATAGAAACCGATTGCCCCGCTCGAATAGGGATGAGAACCCGTGTGATGATGAAGTGCGTGCCCTCAATATCTTCGTGCTTAGGAAGGTGATCAGCTTGGAGGCAAGCCGATAATGCATACGCATTCAATCCATAGTTCGCGCTCAGTTCGGACAATTCCGTCTGTGAAGGACTTGTGACATCAATCCAAGTCAATTGCAATGCCTTGTTCTCAAAAATTGCTAAAGCCATCCGTATATTTTGTCAAGGATAAAATCAAAATAATTAGGCCAAAGATTTTAACACCTTTGGCCCCATAATGCACTTATATGAATCTTTTATTTCACTACCGTAATCAATCCCGGAATCTCTACCATTTCGTTCGCCTCCGCAGCGTAATCTACGCCATCAAAACCGAATCCAAATAGGTTTACAAAATCCGATTTATACCCTGCCAAATCGCCAATAGCAGGAAGGTTCTCAGTCGTAGCTCCTTTCCATAATTCGGCTACTTCTTTTTGAACCTCGTCATTCATTTCCCAATCGTCAATGCGGATACGACCTTTTTCATCCACTGGAATCGCTCCGTTGGTATAAAGACGCGCGCTGAATAGGCGTTGGATTTGCTCAATGCAGCCTTCATGGGTTCCTTCTGCCTTCATGATTTTATACAACAAAGAGATGTACAATGGAATCACAGGGATCGCTGAACTCGCTTGAGTTACAAGTGCTTTGTTTACTGAAACGAATGCTTTGCCTCCTATTTTGGCCAAATCATCCGTAATCTTAAACGCAGTCGCTTCTAAATGGTCTTTCGCCATTCCGATGGTTCCCTTGCGGTAAACTGGCTCCGTTACTTTGGGCCCAATGTAGGAATACGCAACGGTCATCGCGCCATCCGCTAAAACACCCGCGTTCAACAAAGCGTCCATCCACATCGCCCAATCTTCACCACCCATTACTTCAACCGTGTTCGCAATATCTTCGTCGTTACAAGGTGTAATCGTCACATCCGAAACAACGCCTGTGTGAAAATCAACCGTTTTTTCTGTGAAGGTATCGCCGATAGGCTTCAAAACGGAACGGTGCAATATGCCTGAAACTGGGTGTTGGCGAACCGGTGAAGCTAAGCTGTAAATCACTAAATCTATTTGGCCTAAATCAGCCTTAATTAAGTCGATCGTTTGGGCTTTTACTTCGTTAGAAAATGCGTCGCCGTTAATGCTTTTTGCATAAAGACCTGCTTTACCTGCCGCTGCTTCGAAAGCAAGGCTATTATAATATCCTGGAGAGGCCGTTTTGCCTTCTGCAGGTGCTTTTTCAAAGAAAACACCAATCGTCGCCGCATCCGATCCGAATGCACTTGTTATGCGAGAGGCTAAACCAAAGCCTGTCGAGGCTCCAATGACAAGCACTTTTTTAGGGCCATCGATGGCTCCCTTTGATTTAACATAGTCAATTTGATTTAATACGTTCTTTTCACAACCTTTCGGGTGTGATGTCAAACAGATAAACCCTCTCATTCTAGGTTCAATAATCATAGTGCTTGTATTTTGTTTGTGCAAATATAGTCAAAGCCCCTAATTTTCCATAGTAATGAGGAAAAGGTCCTACCATTTGATAAATTTGCGAATACATTTAGAATAATAAAAATGCCTTTCATTACCGTACATACCACAATCAACGCTCCTCTATCTACCGTTTGGGATAAATGGACTAGTCCCGAACATGTGCAACATTGGAACTTCGCATCGCCAGATTGGCATTGCCCGAAAGCGACCACCACCCTACAAGTGGGCAGCGAATTTCACTACGAAATGGCGGCTAGAGACGGCTCGATGAGCTTTGATTTTTGGGGAACTTTCCAGGAAATAAAGGTGCAAAAATCACTCGATATTCTGATCGGAGATGGGCGTAAAATGAAAGTTACTTTCGCATCCACCGAAATGGGCACGAAAGTAACTGAGCAATTTGAGCCAGAAAATCAAAACCCAGAGGACCTGCAACAAGCCGGCTGGCAGATGATTTTAGATAACTTTAAAGCTTACGTAGAAAGCGCTATTTAGTCGGTTTCAAAATCAACGAAACACGCTCCAAACAATCATCCAAGTGGTAGCGCACCTCTTTGTCAGTAACCTTCGCTTTCGCTAAAGCTAAAATAGCCTGAAGTGCCTTCAATTCGCCACGTACAATTGATCGCACATCGGATTGTGCAACAGGATAGGTTTCGCGCGCACCGAAAGCAGCAGGAGCGGCAGGCGCCTGATCCGTCATCAACGATTTCATGCGTTCGATGTAAGCCTTCTGTAAATTACGACGGTATTGATCGATGTTTTTTCCACTTGTTAATTCGCTCCAAATGCCTCCGCGTACATCTTGGAAAAGATCAATGGTTTTGTAATGATTCGAAGTAGTCAATCCACTATTATCCAAACGCGCAAAAGTTTCTAAACTCAACATCCGGTTCAGCGGACTAACTTGCAAACTTCTCATTCGATCGATATAACCCGCCATGTTGTGGGTTACCACCTCTCTGTTTATCAACCAATCCACATTGGTAAATACATTCGCGATTAACCAATTGACAGCCGATTGTTGGCTTGCTTTCGGTACCGGATTATAGGTAGAAATCTGCTGATTTGGTTTAGCATATTGCTCATACACACCGCCCACCATCGTCGTCACGTGACCCACATAGCGCGACCATGAGCCCAATAATTCATCGTTTAACTCGATCAAATCCTCGTAATCATTGGTCTTTTTACTCGTCCAATCGGCTAAATTTTTAGCCACATATTTCAAGTTCTTCACCGCATACGTACTCGCACGAATCGGATCATTTCCAATGTCTTCTGTTTGAGAACTTGGATCGAAATTCGTTCCCTGATTTCCAAAACGGAACCTTGCATCCCCTGCTTTGGCCTCAATCCACTTATCTAAAGTAGGCACTTCGTCTTCCGGACGAGCAGCATCAGGTAACACCCGATAGCCCCAATTCACAGCATAATTATCATAAGGGCCCATTTGTCGAATATATCGAACGCCCTGGTCGCCTGGCTGTGCGATGTAATTAAAGCGAGCATAATCCATGATACTAGCAGAGATTCCTTCTTTATTCGTAAAATCAGCCTTGCGGTAATTCTCCACCTCATACGAGCTACTCGCCCCCATATTGTGTGGGAAACCTAAGGCGTGACCCACCTCATGTGAAATCACCATCTCCATCATCTCGCCAATGTCCTCTTCACGTGTATCCAACGTACGCGCGTTCGGATTAGATGCTCCGGTTTCTAATAAAAAACGGTTGCGGTACGAACGTAAATGGTTGTGGTACCAAATAATATCACTCTCAATAATCTCTCCAGAACGTGGATCGCTGACACTTGGTCCTGTCGCATTTCGAGTTGTACTCGCTACATAACGAATCACGGAATAACGAATATCTTCCGGTGAAAAATCCGGATCCTCTGCTGCGGTCGGTGGATCTTTGCAAATAATGGCATTTTTAAAGCCGGCTACCTCGAAGGCTTTTTGCCAATTCTCCACCCCTTTTTTCATGTGCTTGCGAAGCTTCATCGGAGTAGCAGGGTCTAAATAATAGACGATGGGTTTGATAGGCTCCACCAATTCTCCCCGCTTATAGGCTGCCATATCTTTAGGCTCAAGGCGCCAGCGCTGGATATAGGTTTTTTGATCTGACTTTAATTCCTCGCTAGAATAATCGTATTGCCTTTGCGTAAAATAACCCACACGAGCATCAAATAAACGCGGCTTCATCGGCTTCTCTGGTAATAAAATCATGGATTGATTCATCTGCAAGCTGATGGTTTCGGTATAGGCCGTCACGGATGGTTTCGTGGCATTATAGGTGAAATCTTGTAACACCTCAATGTTCAACGGGAAGGATTTGATGGAACGAATGAAACTCCTAGACGCATCTAAATTTCTTACCCCGTGTGTTACGCGTAAAGAGGCATCTAAAGCGCTCATTGCCGGAATGTCAGTGCTGTAAAACTTCGTCACGTCAATAACTAAAGAAGTCGAATCTTTACTGTAGGTTTCAATGTCAAACATATATAATGTAGGCTCATAATTGTTTGCCTTTACTGACAAGCTGATAGGCAATGAATCTGCTGCAACCGACGCATAGGATTTGATTTTGATCATGATCTTTTCCTGGAATTTCTCCCACACAATCAATTGCTCCCGAGAGGACGTTCCCGCATTGACATAGCCTCCGCCGATACCACTTGGAAGTTTGGCGATTTGGCTGACTAATAACATGTCTTTGCCCAAATGTTTCTTAGGGATTTCGAAATAAAACTTATCGCCTACCTGGTGGGTCGTAAATAAACCTTTTTTGGATTTCGCCTCCTTGGTAATGACCTGATCGTAGGATTTTGTCTTCGATGCAGGCTTCCTTACAGCGGAAGAATCAGCAGGTTTAGGCTGTATGGCAGCTGGAGCTTTGCCCGATTGAGCGTGGCTTAAAAAAGTAGCTGCAAGTAAGCAGCAGCTAAGGAGAATTGCTTTTTTCATTCGTCTTTTTTCTATTTGTCCCAAATTAATGAAATAATTATTTAATCTACGAACGCCTTCTAGGCTAGCCATAAAAAAAGCCCTCAATTGAGGGCTTCAATTCAACTATTAAAAAAGTTTTATTTCACTTCCACATCAAAGCTAAGATCAATATCGGTACTTCCTCCCGCTTCTTGTCCCGTCTTCACTTTCACTCCGTTTAATACTGGCTGGTGTTTCAATAACACATTGAATTTACCTGTGCCAGCTGTAGATGAAGCTTCCACTTTCGTGGTTAAGCCTACTGGCAAGCCATTCTTATCTACATCTTGAATAGTCGTCTTTAATAATGTCGCAGGGGTGGTTTTATATACAAATAAATGCACATCTGACTCTTCATCTATTTCCTCTGTAATATCCGCTACTGGAGATTTAGTGTCATCAAAAATTTCAATACTCATGATGTAGGTAACGCCTTTGTTTAAAACAATTTTGTCAAACTTTTCAGGAGCTGTCTTTGGGTCGCCATCTTTATCCTGAAAAGTATATTTGGTTGATGCATTGGTAGCGTTATTCGTAAAGGTTAATTCTACACGTGTGATTAATTCATTGTCATCTGTAGGCTGAATATCTTCGTCTTTTTTACAAGAAGCAAATAGAAGGACGGCTACTAAAATGGATAGGTATTTTTTCATTTTTGTTGGTTTTTTTGATTAAACAAAGTTGCACACAAAAGCTCCTAACATGTTCCCCAATCGTCGATAGAATCCACCGCTTTCGTCGACGAAATTATCCTATATTTGTAAAAACCTATCGATAAATATGAGTATTTGGCTTCTGATCGGCTTGGCTATATTGGTATTAGTGACCCTGATTTCGGTCCTGAAACTTCAACCATTTATATCCTTCTTAGTGGTTTCCTTAAGCCTTGGAATGGTAGGCTCGCTTTCCACTGAACAGACCATCGCTGCCATTCAAAAAGGAATGGGAGGCACCTTAGGGTCCATTATCCCCATCATCATTTTAGGGGCGATGTTAGGTAAGATGGTCGCGAAAAGCAGGGCAACCTTTGTTTTATCTGAGTATTTTGTTCGTTTATTTGGGCCCAAAAACCTACCTGTTGCCTTCATGGTAATCGGATTTATTGTAGGCCTTCCACTTTTCTTTTCTGTCGCTTTTCTTTTGCTTGCGCCGCTCGTGTTGTCGACCGCAGAACGCTATCAATTACCTCCCGTTTACTTAGGAATTCCCATGCTGGCGTCCCTTTCCATTACGCAAGGCTTTCTGCCTCCGCATCCCGCACCCTATTATTTAGTGACGCATTTGCCTGGAGCTGATATGGGGGCCACACTGGGTTATGGTATTCTGATTTCGATTCCGGCTATGTTAGCATCTGGCTGGTTGTTTGGGAAAACGTTAAAAAACATTCCAGCAACTCCCATGTCATTTGTGGAGGCAGATGAAGTAGGCCAAAACCCAAGTGCAGCACAGAGTCTATTTATTTTATTACTGCCTGTGGTGCTGATTGCTATTAAATCATTCGTTCAATTGCCTTTCATTGAATTACTGGGCGAACCTATGGTTGCCCTCTTGGTATCCGTATTCGCCGCCGTGTATGTACTCGGAATCAGGCGTGGAATTACCTGGGTGGAAATCAGCGCATGGCTGGTGGAATCCATCAAAGAGGTGTCTCCGCTGATGCTAACCTTCGGTGGAGCGGGCGCTTTTAAAGAAGTACTTCAAGAAATGCACGTGGGAGATGCCTTACATTCGCTTACCCAAGGTTCAGCCTTGAATCCCTTGATCATTGCCTGGGGAATTGCCGCCGTTTTACGGATTGTGACTGGTTCTTCCACCGTTTCAGGAATCACCACAGCCGGATTGATTTTGCCCTTATTAGCCTCCTCGGGTACAAATCCAAACCTGTTGGCCCTAAGTATAGGCGCAGGTTCGATGGTTTTGTCACACGTAAACGATGCCGGTTTTTGGCTTTACAAAGAGTACTTCGGCGTATCCATCAAAAACAGCTTGCGCTCCTGGACCATCATGGAAACCATACTTGCGGTCATGGGATTAATAGGTGTATTGGTACTCGAATTAGTTCTTTAATTGAACCGCCTTGCCTGTTTTCGCGGACTCTCTCGCGGCTGATAAAATCTCTACCACTACTTGATTAATTTCAAAGGAGGATAAATCTTTCTTTGGTCTAATTCGTCCTTGAACAACCGCCGCTAAATAAGGGAACACATCAGAAACTTCGTGAGGTAATGGGCTTAAAGAAATCATTCCTTCCTCCCCAAATCGATCTCCCTTCACATAGCGCATCTTATTGGTTTTATCAGCTACAAGAATTCCTTTCGTGCCATATAATTCGGTATCCTTTCGGTCAAAAGGCCAATTCCAAGAGGCTTGAATTATCGCTTGGCAATCCGGATATGTCAAAATAATGCTCGCTTCATCATCCACATTCGGATATACATCGGGTTTCAATTGCTGAGTCACCGCCGTCACTGATAGAGGTCTTTTGCCATCCATTAACCAGGTCATGATGTTTGCACCATAACAGCCAAAATCAATAATCGCCCCACCCCCATTCATGACGGGATCTGTCAACCAATGTAGAAATTCAGGAGCACATCCAATTTCTTTAGGTCCGCGATGGCCATCCATAATCACCACTTTGCGAATGGTCCCTAGTACTTTTTCTTCCTTCGCCATCTGCCACATTTTCGCATGAGACGAGTACCAGGTCGTTTCAAAATTAGTCAGTAAATGTATCGGGTGTTTAGCAACGAGCGCTTTCATCTGATTTAAATGATCCATGTTCACGGCCAATGGCTTTTCTACAATCACATGTATTCCTTTAGGCGCGCACGTTTTAACTACTTCCAGGTGTTCAAAAATACTATTAAAGGCAGCAATTGCCTCAGGCTTCGTTTTAGCTATTAAGGCTTCTAAGGAAGGGAACCAAAGAGAATCTGGCAGATTTTGCTCCTTTAAAAGCGACATGGCTAATTCCTTATTAGGTTCTGCAAAACCAACAATGATCACATCTTGCTGAGGGTTTTTAATGGCTGAATATACTTGGCCCACATGTCCATGGGTCATGCCGGCAACACCGACACGAAGTGGTTTAGCTTGAAACATAAAGGGTATCAAAATTAAAAAGAATAGCTTTTTCATGATTGTAGTATTTTAGCCTGAAATTATAAAATTTAACTTATATATTATGCAAAATCGTATATTTGAAATTGCGGCTTATCCGCTTGTATCCTGATTCAGGCAGAATGGACAAATTAGTAAAAGAAGCGATCGAAAAAGAAGCCAATTTGGCTACCAGACGACATTTTTTACAGTCGTTGGGTACGGGGATAGGCTCTCTTGCCTTCGGTTCTGCTTTGTGGAATTGTCAATCCCCAGCTACATCACAACAAGCGGCTGTTAGAATCCCGCCCCATTTCGGGAAAGCGAAGTCGGTCATCTTTTTACACATGGCTGGGGCGCCGTCGCAATTAGAGTTGTTTGACTACAAGCCTCTGTTAGCCAAATTTGATGGAAAAGAATGCCCTAAAGAGTTACTCGAAGGGAAAAAATTTGCCTTCATTCGAGGGGTTCCTAATTTATTAGGCCCTAAAGCTAATTTCCTACAACGCGGAAGTGCGGGCCATTGGATTTCAGACCACATGCCACATTTAGCCACCCAAGCAGATAAAATTACCTTCTTGAAGGGCATGTATACGGATCAATTTAATCACGCACCTGCCCAATTACTCATGCATACGGGATCGGCGCGCTTGGGCCGGCCATCTATCGGATCTTGGGTGTCGTATGGACTAGGATCTGAGAATGAAAACCTGCCTTCTTTCATGGTACTTGCTTCTGGAGGAAAGAATCCAGACGCCGGAAAATCTGCCTGGGGAAGTGGTTTTCTGCCCTCTGTTTACCAAGGTGTGCAATGTCGCTCTGCCGGAGAACCTGTCCTATTCATTAAAAATCCAGACGGCTTAACATCCGATATACGTAAGGCCAGTATCGATGCCATTAATGCGGTGAATCAGGAAACCTATCAGGAATTTGGGGATCCAGAAACCGTTGCAAGAATTGCACAATACGAGATGGCCTATAAGATGCAAAGCTCCGTTCCGGATGTGATGGACATCAGCAAAGAACCAGACTATATCCACCAGTTATATGGGACAAATCCAGGGAAAGAATCCTTTGCAAATAACTGTTTGCTGGCTAGAAAAATGGTAGAAAAAGGGGTTCGCTTCGTGCAGTTATTTGACTGGGGCTGGGATATGCATGGAACAGGGAAAAATGAATCGGTGGATTATGGTTTGCATCAAAAATGCTTAGAAACAGATAGAGCGGTTTCGGCCTTATTAATAGATTTAGAACAGCGTGGCTTGTTAGAAGAAACGTTAGTGGTATGGGGTGGAGAGTTTGGCCGTACGCCCATGCAAGAAAATAGGGAGGGAAAAGCGCAAGGTTATTTTGGTCGCGATCACCATACGGAGGCGTTTACCATGTGGCTAGCAGGTGGGGGTATCAAACCGGGTATGTCGCTAGGTGAAACCGATGACTTAGGCTATGCGACCGTAAGCGGTAAAACGTCTATTTACGACCTTCAGGCTACTATTTTGCACTGCTTAGGTATCAACCACGAAGAATTTACGTTCCCTTTCCAAGG
>CANLVU010000033.1 GCA_947494535.1 Cytophagaceae bacterium | reverse complement strand
GTTGGGATTTTGAAAGTGCAGACGAGTTGCGCCAATTTTCTCTAAGTCTACAAAAAAGTGTAGCCTCACAAGATGTGTTTACCTTGCATGGAATAGAGATTTTATCGGATCAAAAAGGTATTGAATATCATGACCTAGGAGTGGCGGGAGCACAATTTACGCACCTTAAATCGCGGGCAAATTTGGTTTTAAATCAGGTTGAAATCTTGAAGCCTGATCTGCTAATTTGTTCTTTTGGTACTAATGAAGCCTACAATGCAAACTGGAATAGCGAATCATACCGACAGGCACTCCAGACATTTATGCAAGAAGTGAAAGTCAAATCACCTGAAACCGTTTTTCTTATTACTAGTCCTCCCGATACACGAAGTCAAAAACGCCTTCCGAAATACCAGCAAGAAGTCGTTCAAGCCTTAGCTGAAATGCCAGCTCCTTATTATGATTTGAACCAAGTGATGGGCGGGTTTGGATCGAGTGAGGAGTGGGTTAAAAATGGGTGTTTTTTAAAAGATCAATTGCACCTAACAAAAGAAGGGTATCAATTACAAGCTAAATTATTCGTTTTGGCCTTGTTTAAATCTTGGAAAGACCAAGCCGCTTTCGAAAATTTGCAAAATCAAGTCAATCAGCACACAGTCAGCATTGGATTTCCTAAATAATTCTTATATTTAGAGCAAAACCTGTTTAAACATGTCAGTTTCAAGAAGAAAATTTATAGAACAATCTGTTCTAGGTTTGGCTGCATTCAGCATTGTGCCACGCCACGTATTAGGAAAGGGCTTTTTAGCGCCATCTGATCAATTAACAAAAGCAATTATTGGTACCGGAGGAATGGGCCGAGGACACATACCTTATGCGGGTACACGTGTGGTTGCGCTATGCGATGTGGACAAAAAAAACCTGCAGCTTGGATTAGATAAAGTGGAGAAGGGCGTTAAATCATTCCACGATTACCGCGAAATGATTCAATTGCCAGAAGTAGATATAGTGCATGTGGCTACACCGCCTCATTGGCACGGAATCATGGCAGCGGATGCTGCGAGAGCGGGAAAAGATATTTGGTGTGAGAAGCCGATGACGCGAACAATAGGGGAGGGAAAACGCTTGAAAGAGGCTGTTCAGCAACATGGACGTATTTTTCGATTAAATACATGGTTCCGTTTTGAAGGAAACTTCTATGGAATGAACACCACGGTGAAGCCGATGAAGAAGGTGGTGGATTCTGGGCTATTGGGCTGGCCTTTGAAGTTTACGGTGAGTAAGCATACGGGTTTTGATTGGAAATTTTACTGGGTAGGGAAGACAGACTTGACACCGCAGCCAGTGCCTTTGGAATTAGATTATGAAAGTTGGTTAGGACCTGCACCCTATAAACCTTATAACGTTCACCGGACGCACCAAACCTTCCGAGGCTACTGGGATTATGATGGAGGGGCTTTAGGTGATATGGGACAACATTATTTGGATCCGATTCAATACATGTTAGGGAAGGATAATGAGTCACCGGTTTACATCGAAGTGGATGCTCCGGTGCAAGACAAAGACGCAGTGGGTATCTTTAATCGCATTACGTATACCTATGCTGATGGATGCCAAATCGTCTTAGACGGAGAAGCAAAAGACGAGAAAGTGGCTTACATTGAAGGCCCTAAAGGAAAATTGTACCGAAATATGCAGTCGGATATTCCCGATTTAATGAAAAAATTAGCCGAGTTCCCTGATCCCGTGATGCAACAAACGGATTTTGTCGATTCGGTTAAGAACCGAAAGAAATTTGCCTTGAACGAGGAAAATGGATACCGTTCTTGTACCTTAATAAACCTCGGTTTAATCGCAATGCGCGTTCACCGTAATTTGAAATTTGACCCTATTAATCAAGTAATCGTGGGAGATGATGAGGCAAATCGCCTGATGGATCAACCGATGCGCGCACCTTATATTTTGTAAAACAATGAGATATCTACTTCTATTTTTACTGATCAGTTCTACCGTATTCGCTCAAGACGCGAGCCGTATAGAACAAAATCGCCTACGTTCGTTAGCAGAGAAAGGGGATTTTAAAAGTCTGAAATCAGCTGCTTATGCCTTGAAAGGCGCCTATGATCCTACGCAAGTAACGGAATCTTTCATTAAATCCATTTCGAAAAACAAGGCAGAATTGATGGCTTACTTGGCGATTGGATTAACCGAAAATTCGGAAATGATGACTTTGAGTCATTTGGATGCACCTGTTTGGTTATCTAGCTTTAAGTCGTCGAGACCTCAAGTGATGGCCTTTATTCTTAAGAATTACCTCAGCGCTCCGCGCGATGTGATAGCCTTGAAAGCAGCTTCTAAATCCTGGGATGCGAATCACCAGAGCGCATTTGTGAAAGCAATTGGAACCTACAAAGCCTCTTGGGCCATTTCCGCGATGCCTGCTGGATTTACTTCAGAAAAAGGCTTAGCGATGTTGCAAGCGGGTGGTATAAATAACCTGGCGACTGTTTGGTCCATGTTAGCTTCTTCAACCGAGGCTCAGTTAGAAATTGCTGATTATTCCACCTCTTTAAAAGCGAATGATTTCTTTAAAAAGGCATTAGAAACCTATGAAAATGCCAGTTTAGCACAAAAATCAGTCTTACTAGTGTATGGTTCATCCCGTCAATGGCCGGAGGTAAAGCCCTTGGTTTGGCGATCGGTTCAATCTAATTTGCCTACTCGGGCTGTTGCGTATTATGCCTTACCACATTGGACGGGTGTGGCAGATTTTGATATCATTGCGGGCAAGTTAGGGCAAGCCGAATTAGCTTCAGAGGTAAAGTCTCTTCAGTTAGCGATGGCTAACATCACGAAACAGGATGGGACTTTAAATAGCAAAATAACGGCGTTTGCCATAAAAGCCAGTCATAAAGCGAATTGGATTCCCTTCGTACAAGAAATGGAGAACATGGGCTGGTTATATTTGGAGGCCAAAAAGACTAAAAATGAAGACGCCATTCTCGCTTTCGCACGCATCAATGCGAAATTATTTAAAAATGTGGATCAGCAGGTGTTAAATTACCGCAATGCGCTGGATTTAACGACTGATCTAGAGACAAGAGAGCAGATTTTTAGGGGCCTAACAAAATGCAATTCCTTATCTGCTATGCGCACGCTTTATTTAGGAATAAAAGATCCTAATGTGCGTCAAATTGCAATAGATGGCCTGGCAAATCTTTATCTAGGAAATTCAGAATTCCGTGGTCAAATGACGAAAGAATGGGTGCAAGAAAACGTCAATCAAATCAGCGACCCTCAGGTGAAGGAGAAACTGACGGAAGCATTTAAAATCAGTGATCGTGGATTTTATACCATGTACAATGGTCAGGATTTACGTGGTTGGAAGGGTTTAGTAGCTAATCCAGTGAAAAGACGATTACTGCCTGCTGATACGTTAGCCTTATTACAAGTAAAAGCTGATGGCGTGATGCGAGCGGGCTGGGAAGCGAAAGGGGAGGAGCTTCACTTTACAGGTCATGGTGATAATTTGTGTTCTGTAAAAGACTACCAAGACTTTGAAATGTATGTAGATTGGAAGATTGAAAAAGAGGGAGATGCGGGCATTTATTTGAGAGGGTCACCTCAAGTACAGATTTGGGATACAGCGCTGACTAAAGTGGGGGCTCAGGTGGGTTCTGGAGGTTTGTATAATAACCAAATCAATCCGCGTAATCCCTTAAAAGTGGCGGATAATCCTGTTGATGAATGGAATACTTTCCGAATTATTATGAAAGGGGAGCGCGTAACGGTATATCTAAATGGAGAATTAGTGGTGGATCAAGCGATTCTAGAAAACTATTGGGACCGCAAGATTCCTATTTTCTTGAAAGACGCGATTGAATTGCAAGCTCACGGAAATCACATCGTTTACCGCAATATTTACGTGAAAGAATTAAAGCCTGATGCTGCCTATGTAGCACCTGAAGCCGATTTCACTGCATTATTCGATGGTTCATCTTTATTTAATTGGACCGGAAATACGACGGATTATTTTCCTTCAAATGGCGAATTAGTCGTAGATCCTAAACGCGGAGGAAAGGGAAATTTGTACACGAAAAAGGAGTATGGTGATTTTCACCTGAAATTTGATTTTCAATTAACGCCTGGTGCCAATAATGGTTTAGGCATTCGCGCTCCTTTAGAAGGAGATGCTGCTTATGTGGGGATGGAATTGCAGATTTTGGATAACACAGCTCCTATCTATGCGAAATTGCAACCTTATCAGTACCATGGGTCCGTTTATGGTGTTATTGCAGCGAAGCAAGGATTCTTGAAGCCGGTAGGAGAGTGGAACGAAGAAGAGGTAATCGCGCAGGGAAATAAAATTAAAGTGATCTTAAATGGAGAAGTTATTCTCGATGGAGATATTGCATTAGCTTCGAAAGATGGAACGGCTGATCATAAGGAACATCCAGGTTTGTTAAACAAAACAGGCCATCTTGGGTTTTTAGGGCATGGTTCTCCTTTGAAATTTAGAAATATTAGGATAAAAGAATTGATCAAGAAAAAATAAAAGCTATGGCAATCAATTGCACGGTTAACAAGAAAAAGGTCTCTTTGGACATAGATCCAAATACTCCCTTATTATGGGCCTTAAGAGATCACCTGTCCTTATTAGGGACAAAGTATGGTTGTGGTATTGCTCAATGTGGGGCGTGTACCGTTTGGGTAAATGGAGAACCAATGCGTTCTTGCGTATTACCTATATCTGCTGTTTCAAATGCTCAGATTACCACCATCGAAGGACTTGATCCTGCGGGTAAACACCCAGTTCAAGTGGCCTGGGATGAGCTAGATGTACCTCAATGTGGGTATTGTCAAGCGGGTCAAATCATGACCGCAGCTGGACTATTGAAAAATAATCCACATCCAACGGATCAAGAAATTGTCGATGGTATGGCAGGTAATATTTGCCGTTGTGGAACGTATCACCGTATTCAAGAAGCCGTAAAATTAGCCTCTAAAAAAATCAAAAAATGAAAACATCGAGAAGAGATTTTATACAAAAAGCCTCCCTATTTACAGGTGTATTCACCTTAGGTTTTGATTGGTTTTCGGCAGATGCCTCAGCCATGGAAGTGGTGGCCTCTGCTGGTCGATTTAATGCTTTTTTATCCATTGATAGTCTAGGTAAGGTTATTTTATATTCACCTAACCCAGAAATAGGACAGGGAATTAAAACGGCTTTTCCAGTCGTGGTAGCAGAAGAATTGGATGTAGATTGGGCGCAAGTTCAAGTAGAGCAAGCGAATTTAGATACAAAACAATTTGAACGTCAATTGACCGGAGGAAGTGGTGCCTTAAAGCATTCCTGGGATCGTTTGAGAAAGGCTGGTGCTACCGTTCGTAAGATGATGATGCAAGCGGCGGCTGATCAATGGAAAGTAGATGTAACTAAAACAAAAACATCGAAAGGATTTGTTTTAGGACCTGCTGGCCAAAAAGCGTCCTATGGTTCTTTAGCTGAAGCAGCCTCTAAATTACCAGTTCCTAGCGAAGTGACTTACAAGGATCGCAAGGATTATAAAATTATTGGAACGCGTGTAAAGGGCGTTGATAATAAAAATGTGGTAACGGGGAAACCTTTATTCGGTATCGATATTAGAAAGCCAGGAATGGTTTTTGCACAAATCGTTCGTCCCCCTTTTGGTGCAACGTTGAAATCATTTTCTGCGGAGGATGTGAAAAAAATGCCTGGAATTATTGATGTCGTATCATTCAAAAACAAAGTGGCCATTGTAGGGGAAAACACCTACGCCATTTTGCAGGCACGCGCAAGTTTAACTTGCGATTACGGTTCAGATGCGCCTTTAGAGAGCAATGATACCCACGCAAAATGGTTTGATGAGGGGATGAAATCGGATAAAGCGCAGGTGATGCGTAAGGATGGAGACTTTTCTGCGGCAATGGCTAAGGCGGTTAAGGTGGTTGAGGCAACATATGAATGTCCATTTATTTCACATAGCCCAATGGAACCGATGAATTTCTTTGCGGATGTAAAGGCAGATTCAGTTCTTCTAGCTGGACCTACTCAGGTTCCACAACCAGCCCAAAAAGCGGTTTCCGATTTATTGAAAATCCCCGTTGACAAAATTCAAGTTGAATTATCCAAAATGGGAGGGGGCTTTGGTCGCCGATTAAGTAATGACTTTGTATTAGAAGCGGCTGAATTATCTAGTATCATTAAGAAGCCGGTATTAGTGATGTGGACAAGAGAAGATGATATGGCGGGTGGAACTTACCGCCCAGCAGCTCGCTATCATTTTAAAGCAGGTTTAGACGCCAGCGGTGAGATTATTGCCTTTTATTTACGAGGTGTAGGTATTAATGCGGGTAACTCTACCAGACAAGATAATTTTCCTGTAGGAGCTATTGAAAACGTACTGATTGAATCTTTTGACCAAAAATCGGCCGTTAGCACTGGACCTTGGCGTGCACCTATCACGAATTTCTTGGGATTTGCTGAGCAAGCTTTTTTAGATGAGGTAGCTGAGGTAGCAGGAAAGGATCCGATTCAGATGCGCTTAGCACTTTTGGAAAAAGTAAAAACAAAACCAGTCGGTAAAATAACCTATGAGCCGGCTCGTTTTGAAGAAGTTATAAAGCAAGCAGCTGAGAAAGCACAATGGAAGAAGAAGCCGGGCGTTCATCAAGGATTTAGTGTTTATTATTCTCATTTATCCTATGTGGCACAAATTGCAGAAGTGAAAGTGGAAAATGGCAAACCTAAGGTGACGAAAGTGACTGCTGTAACTGATTGCGGAGAGGTAGTTAACCTGAGTGGAGCTGAAAATCAAGTGAAAGGGGCTATTATTGACGGAATGGGACATGCCTTATTTGCTAAATTGAATTTTCAAGCCGGCGTAGCAAGTCCCCAAAATTTCAACGCCTATCGGATGATTCGTGGGAACGAGGTTCCGGTGATTGAGGCGCATTTTGTGAATAATGGAATAGCTCCTACGGGATTAGGTGAGCCAGCTTTACCTCCTACAGGTGGGTCAATTGCAAATGCTATATATGCTGCGACGAAAAAACGTCACTACAAACAGCCATTTAGCTAGATGAAAATTACGTGGCTTGATAACCTTCGTGTGAATGCGACCATTGGTGTGATTTTAATTCACGCTTCGGCAACGATTTTATTTCGATTCACTAAAGTTCCAGCCGATTATTGGTGGTTCGCGAATCTTTATAACGGAGGTTATCGCTATGTAGTACCTATTTTTGTGATGTTATCCGGTGCCTTATTGTTACCTCGAGAAGAAGCCATTGGATCTTTCTTGAAGAAGAGTTTTATGCGCATTGTTTTGCCTTTTCTCTTTTACAATTTGATCTTTACCTTCTTTAATTGGCAAGTACGATTGCGAGGAAAAGCCTTCGGGTTTTCCGATGGTATAACCTGGTTAGGTGAGCAATTTTTCAATGGTGCGTCCTACCATTTCTGGTATATCTATATGATCATTGGGATCTACCTTTTTATTCCCATTATTGGCCGGTGGATAAGATCAGCACCTGAATCTCACATTCAGTATTTTTTAGGGATTTGGGGTTTGACGATTTTATTTAACAATCCCCATTTCCCCTACTTAAAATTGCCGGTTGCCTTAACCGATTTTACGGGCTACGTAGGTTATTTAGTACTTGGTTACTATTTAAGCACGAAAGAGTTTACAACGGGAATAAAACGCATGGCCTTAGGCATTTTTTTAACGGGTACCTTATGGACGATGCTGGGGTCCTATTATTTCACAGCGGAAAGTGGAAAGTTTTACGGCTTATTATATGCTAATTTTTCGCCCAGTGTCGTGTTAGCAACGGCCGGCTTATTTTTATTTTTCAGGTACCAAAACCTTGATATTATTTTCTTAACTCCATTTCGTGATTGGGTGAGTTCGCATAGTTATGGAATCTACTTGGTGCATATAATGGTGTTGTTTTACTTAGCCAAAGCAGGTGTTTATGGCGAAATGCTTCATCCGAGTATAGGCGTACCTTTAACTGCCTTAGCTTGTCTTTTGATTTCGGGTGGAATCGTTTGGGTAGTAAGAAAAATACCCCTGATTAAATACATGGCTGGTTGATTGATTGTGGTGGTATTTTTGTACATTCGTTAGAATACCTTTAACCACTCATACCTTACCACTTAATGCACGAAATTTATAAGTTTGGACACAGTCTAGCTGTGTTCATGAGCTTTTTCATTATCCTGCTTTTACTCTTAAAATCCTCTGGGCCTTTCTTTAAAAGTCCGAAGCGTTTCCTGTTTTTCTATTTCTTAATTTTTGGCTTATTCACACTTCTTCATTACTGCCTTTTTGTCGATTGGCATGTGGAAATCGTCGCCGTTTTATTTGGGAATTTTGATGCCTTTTACTATCTGCTTTATCCTCTTGCCTATTTTTATGTCAGAGGTATGGTTCAGGAAAATCTTGTTTTACGTCCCAAAGACCTGTACCATCTACTACCCTTTTTTATACAGTTGTTAGATATGTTACCTTATTCGCTTACGTCTTTTGCGCATAAAATTGTAATAGCTGAATTAATTAAATTTGATATTCATGAGTTAGTGAAGCAGCAGCTTGGATTTTTCTTTTCAGTACGTTTCCATTTTTATGTCAAGTTGCTACTTAGTAGTATGTATGTTTTTTTTAGTTGCCAAATCTATTTCCGTTTTCGTCCACGAAATGGAAAAAATTTCATGTTACATTATTGGATTCCAGGCTTTCTAATTCTTCAAATTTTATTAATCCTTTTTTTGGTTTATTTCTTTTTGATCGTGCCTAGTGGAGATCAATTTAAATTAACCTATCAGGGTAATACTTCCTGGAATTACCTTGGTCTTGGTTCTTATCTGGTTCTTTCTCTAAGTGTCTTCTATTTTCCTGAATTTTTATATGCTCCGTATATTAATGCAGAACGGGAAGCTAAATTAAAAGTCCCTAATTACGAATTGTCCACGGAAAAACTAATCGAAATAGAGACGAAATTAGATTTGTATTTAGAAGAGTTTAAACCCTTTTTAAAAACGACTTTTTCTTTAGCACAATTATCTGCTTCCCTTGATATTCCAGTCCACCATTTTAATTTCTATTTTAGAAAAACACAACAATCGAATTTTCTAGAACAAAGAATGCGTTGGCGCATTCGACATGCTAAAGAATTAATAGATGCGGGGAAAGACAAGTTAATTACCTTAGAAGCAATCGGATTAGAGTCTGGTTTTCAATCCAGGACGACCTTTTTTGTAAATTTCAAGGAATTAGTGGGAGAATCTCCTTCGGCCTACTCAGAAAGAAAAAACAATATCTAAGCCTAAATAGGGTGTATTTTAAAGTGATTTGTTCGGATTTTCGAAAATGGAACATACACTTTGTTATTTTTTCTCTCCTCTCAACTTTAATCCCTACTATTGTTTAAGCGAATTTGATACCGCCTAACCACTAAGATAAATAATAATAGAACAGATGAATGCAGGGAGCGAGGGTTACTGACCCTTTGCTCCTTTTTTTATTTAATATGCCCGTCTTCCATTTCAATGATTCGCGTTGTTCTTGCTGCAAATTCATTATCGTGAGTAACAATTAGAAGTGTTTGCTTGTATTCTTCTGCGAGTTCTTGGAATATATTGAAGACTATTTCGGAATTCTTTTTATCCAAGTTTCCTGTCGGTTCATCACCCATAATTAATAGGGGGTCATTGATTAGGGCACGTGCTATGGCAACGCGTTGTTTTTGTCCTCCCGATAATTGATTAGGATCTTTTAAGGCTTCGTTTTCGATACCTAATATCTTTAATTTCTCGTAGGCTTTGTGTTCAATTTCTTTCTCTGAAAATTTGCCCAATTTTAGGCCAGGAAGCATGACATTACGAAGAACAGAGAATTCGTTGAGTAAGTAATGGAATTGGAAAACAAATCCAATTTTTTCGTTTCGAACGATGGCAAGTTCTCCTTCTTTTTTGTCACGCATTGATAAGCCATCAACAAGTAGATCACCTTCATAATCAGTATCCATGGTGGACAAGATGTAAAGCAAGGTAGATTTACCGCATCCTGAACGGCCTATGACAGAGACGAACTCGCTTTGTTTTAGCTGGAAACTTACCTTATCTAAAATCTTTACTGTCACTGGATCGTGAAAGTATTTAGTTATTTCTTTTGCCTCTAATACGACCTTGTTCATATTATTTTCCTCTGATTATAATGACAGGATCAATTCCACTCGCTTTTCTGGAAGGGAAGAAACCGGCGAAATAGGTAGTTACTATGGCAAATGTCCCCCCAATTAAGTAGAATCTAGGATTATAGTTTATGGGGTATGTTTTAATCGTAGGAAGAGATTCTGTATTGAAAGGGATTTGGTCGATGAGTGATGATAAGCCAAAGCCCATCAATAAGCCCATTATTCCGCCAAAAATTCCAATACTTAAAGCAATCGATATAAATATTTTATTCACATCGTTGCCTGAAAATCCCACTGCTTTTAATATGGCGATAGAATCCATTTTTTCATAGATCATCATATTTAAAATATTGTATATCCCGAATCCAGCCACTAATAATAGCGTAATTCCAACGGCATAGGAGATGAGTGTTCTAACGGAGCTCCCGGTTTCAAATTGAGAATTGGCAGTCTGAATATCGACCGCGTTTAATTCATAAATTTTCCGGTATTCCTTTGCTACTTCAGGAGCCCATAAAATGTCTTTAAGTTTTACTTGAATATCGGTGATATAATTACTTGGTTTTCCTAGTATTTTTTGTGTAGTAGATAGCGAACAATAACTTTGGACATTGTCTAAATCTTGAATCCCGGATTGAAATACACCGACCACTCTGAGTGCCACTTGATCTCCTTTGCTAGTAGTTATTTGAATCACATCACCTACATTAGCCATCATTTTAGTGGCAACTCCTTTTCCTAAAACGATACTATTGGGAATATTTCTAAGGTCGATATAGTTTCCTGCTGTCACATAATCGCTAAACTTAAATAATCTATTTTCTTCCACTGGATCGATACCAAAAATTGCACCTGTCAAATCTACTGCTCCCACGTTATAAAATACTTGTGCATTTATTTTAGGTGCTACGCCTAAAACACGGTCATCTTTCTTAATGGATTCGATAATTGTCTTGCTATTATTGATTCCAAGTAACTCATTTTTAGGTTTGATGGAGGAAACGAAGTTGTGTCCTTGTGGGTTTAGATAGTCCGCAGGCTGTTTATCTGATATTTGAATCTCTTTATAAATACGAACATGAGCTGTTCGATTTGTAATTAATCCATCTAACATATCATTGAGTCCTGACATAAAACTTAGGACGGTAACAAACATAGTAATACTGATCGTAACACCTATGGCTGCCACTAGCGTTTGTTTCCATCGCGCAATCAATAAGGAGAAGGCAACTTGATAAACGAGTTTGAATTTCATTATTTCGGCTTTACGATCTCATCACTAGCATTTAGGCCTGATATAATCTCTGCTTTTTGAAAATCTTTTAATCCTACTTTCACGACTCTCTCTTCGCCGTTAGCCAAAGTGATAATTGAATCATTTTTAAGGTAATTTCTAGGTATTAAAATCACCTTGTCTTTTTGGCTTAATAAGATGTTCGCCTCAAAAGTGATATTCGGAAATAATTTAGGCGGGGCTTTTGTAAATTTAGCTTCCACTAAAAAGGTCTTACTTCTTTCGTTCATTATTTCTGAGAGCTTAGTGACTTTCGCTTCGAATACTTGCTTTTTATAGCTATCTAAAGTCACGAGAACATTTTGACCTTTTTGGACTCTCAAAATATCGTTTTCATCTACTTGTAATTCCAAGACGAAATCTTTGAAATTACCAATGATTGCAATCGGTGTTTGAGGGCTTACAATTTCCCCTTTTGATTTTAATAGGCTGTAAACAATGCCATTCGTTTTAGATTTCAATGTGAAATCTTGTGCCTGATTTGTGGAAATTTGCAGGTTTTTATTGGCTTGTGAAGAGCTGAATTCGAGTGCTCTTTTTAAATCTTTGTATTTCTGGATGGCGGATAAATAATTTGACTTTGAGGTCTGGAAAGCTAATTCTTTCAGTTCAAAATCTACTTTGGTTCCGATTTGCTGATTCCAAAGGTTTTTTTGGCGAATATAAAGGGAAGAATCAACACGAAACTTGTTTTTCGCCGTTTCGATCAACAATTTAGCGTCATCTAATTTACCTTGATTCGCAGAAAAGTCATTAAAATTTGCCGCCAAAGCGGCATTTTCAGCACTAAATCTCTGTGTTTCGTTTGTGATGGTCAAAAGTGGACTTCCAATGTGTACGGAATCGCCCTCTTGGACTAAAAGTTCATTAATTATACCATTTACCGTTACAAATGCCTGGTATTGATCTGCCGTCTTTAAAACTCCAGAGGCATAAATGGATTCTGTGATGGGGCCAACAGTGGGAAGACTAGTTTCTTGTTTCTTTCCACAAGAAAAAAGCAGGATTCCTACAGCCAAAAGGACTAGTTGTTTCATTCTGTAAATTACCCAAAAAAAGAAACATTTTAGAATGATAAAAGTCAATTTATTTAAAAAAGATGTTCGGACTTTTCTATTTCAGACAAGTTTTCAGGAATTGCACTAATTCGCATGGTATTTCCTTGGATTAGAAATAGGCTTGGAGTGGAGAATACGCCATACTCTTTTAGAACCTTTTTATTCGATTTAATCGTTTTCCAGTGTACAGAAAAGGTCCAAGGATTCATTTCTTCATCTACCTGAATGGCAATGACGGGTAATTTTACTTTTTCTGAATAGGGGATTAAATCGACCAATAGTTCGGTACAATGAAAGCAAGAAGGGCTGTAAAAAAGTAATAGTACTATGGGTTTGTCAGAAATATACTGAGAAAGTCGAAAATCTTGCACTTGAATTTCAGGTGCCTTTTCTCCGATTTGTAATGTTCGAATACGCTCTATTTGTGCATTAATTTTATCCTTCAGTTTCGCAGTGCAAGCAGGATCTAAGCTGAATTCTTCCAGCTTTTCGATCCAATTGTTTTTACCTAAAGAAACAATTTTTCTATAATAGAAATCGACAGCTTCTCCATATTTGATAGAGGATTGTGTTTTCAATTCTCTAATGTGAAGAATTACTCTATCAATGGAAATATGTCTTGATTGTGGCTGCGAATATACCGGGAATACGTCAATAGGTTGTTGTGCAAAGACAGAGAATGAAAGGAATAATAAGATGTATTTCATTCTCTTTTAATCGCGAATGCAACGGACAGAAAGTCCAGCATCTTTATCATTATTTGAAATTTGATTATATGTCTGAGTCGTGTAAATGACGAGACCTTTAGCATTTGATAAATCTGAATTAGTGGAACTCCAATAAAAAAACATGGACCCTCTGTTCATTAATGCACTATTTGTACCAGTGCTTAAGTAACCAGCTGCGTGCATTTTTAATGCACTAGAATAGGCTAGAGCTCTTAGATTAGTGTTATTTACAGCGGTCCATTCACTAACCGTGGGAATTCTCCAACCTGTTCCCAGTTCAATGGTGCAGGGGTCATTAGTCGCGGCCCAATTCAACATTTCAGTATTCGAGTTAGAAGAGGGTAGCGTTGGCGTTGAAGTGGTCCCACTATTTTTGTAGCCTTTTTTCTTATTGAATTGCCAATACCAGCCTGCGGCATTCTCAGTTGCGTCTGTTTCTGACGTCGCTTGATTAGTAGATCCTAGATTTTGAGTTATCCAGCATTTTTCAGATCCACTTAGAGAAGATTTTACCGTTCCGTAGGTCACTGTTTTATTGAGAGGCGCCACTCCTTTTACAGTGGTATGTACGATGGTTAATGGGTTTCCGCATACAAAGGTTAATGTTTGCTTTCCAAAGCGTTCTAAGCCTTTCCCTCCCCCAATTCTTCCACTAAAATCTACATAGAGGTTTGGATTCGTATGCCGAAACCCTGTTTTTGTTAGTTGAGCAAAACTAAAAAATGGTATAATTAGAAGTAAAAGGGTTCTTTTCATCATTAATAATAATAATCAATTTGAATTCGGTCACCTGCAATTAGCGTATAGGCATCATTATTCGAAGCTGTATAGGTGAATGTAGTTCCAGATAGGCTAAAGGCTGTTTTCGAAATACGAACACCATTGATGTATAGTTTCAATAATGCATTGCTTGATTTAGTTTGCGTTAAATTAAATACTGTTTGACCTACTGTCGCTAAATATTCATCGGATATTTCACGTACTATACTAAAATCTGTTCCAATAATTGCAGCTGACATTGCCGAAGTTCCATTGCCTTTTACAATTCCAGTTATCGTTGTGGCACCTGTGCCTCCATTAGCAACGGCTAAAGTTCCAGTTACACCCGTAGCCAATGGTAGTCCCGTTAAATTAGTGGCGTTACCTGAAACTGGCGTTCCTAATACAGGAGCAGTGAAGGTAGGTGCAGTTAACGTTTTATTTGTTAGTGTCTCTATACCAGTTAAACTAGCTTTTAAATTTAAAGCAGTTTGGGAAGCTGTACTTATAGGTTTTAGTAAATCCGTTGTATTATCTACGTTTGCTAACCCAATCATACTTTTTGTAATACCAGAAACTGTCCCTGTGAATGTAGGTGAGGAAATAGGCGCCTTTAGATTCAAGTCAGTGATATCTGCTTTTAAGTTAAGGTCTGCCGTATTTGCTTTTAGCGCGAGTGCTACATTGGATGCCTTTAAATCTAGTGCTGTTTGGGTAGCATTGCTGATAGGCTTTAATAAATCTGTTGTATTATCTACATTTGCGAGTCCTATCATTGCTTTAGTAATTCCAGATACGATGCCCGTAAATGAAGGGGCATCTATTGGAGCTTTTAACGCCAAAGATGCAATGCCCGCTTTTAAGTCTAAAGCAGCTTGAGTGGCATTGCTAATTGGTTTCAATGCATCAGTAGTATTGTTCACATTTCCTAATCCAACCTTAGTAGGGTTAATTCCGGAAGCTACTTTTACATCAGTTATGGCACCCGTAGCGATAGTGGGGCTATCAGCAGTACCTGTTAAATCACCGGCTATTCTTATTTTCCCATTCACTAGTGTGGTGGCATCTACTGTTTTTGATGCATCAACATAGGCCATATTTGCAGCATCTGTAGGTTGATTCGGGAGATCTATTAAGGTGATTTTCTTTCCTGTGGGGAATTCTAAATTTCCTTGTAGGGTACTTCCACCTAATTGTACATAGCGCGCATCTGTTGTTCCTATATTATTTGTTATTTCATTCCAAACCGTACTTACAAAGATGAAAGTCCTCCCATTATTGGCGCTAGTAGGATCACCAGAAACAATAAATATATCCCCTTCAACTGGGGTGCCAGCGATTGTAAATGAACCTCCGTTATAGACACCTGTATAATTTCGTCCTAATGAGATGGCAATTTCACCATTCGCATTTGGGGAAACTCCATTTACTTTTTTAACCGTACCTTTTAGATCTAGGGCTGCTTGGGTAGCCGTACTGATAGGTTTATTGGCATCTGTGGTATTGTTAACATTACCTAATCCTACCATTGTTGCCGTAATGCCTGATACATTACCAGTAAATGTAGGCGAAGCGGTGCCTGCTTTGGAAGCTAAACCGGCCTCTAAGTCTGAGGTATTGGCTTTCAAATCTAAAGCGGATTGATTAGCTGAACTAATGGCTTTATTTACATCTGAGGTATTGTCTACATTGCTAAGCCCCACCATCGAAGCCGTAATTCCACTAACGATTCCAGTAAAGGTAGGTGAAGCAATGGGGGCTTTTAGATTTACGGTAGTCAGGTCTGCTTTTAAGGCTAAATCACTGGTGTTAGCTTTAAGGTCTAAAGCAAGGTTAGATGCTTTTAAGTCAAGTGATGTTTGAGTTGCAGTGCTAATTGCTTTTCCTAAATCAGAGGTATTGTCTACGTTTGATAATCCTACCATAGTTGCGCTTATTCCAGATACATTTCCTGTAAAAGTAGGAGAGGCGAGAGGGGCTTTAAGATTCAAATCTGTAATATCAGCTTTTAGTGCCAAATCACTTGTATTTGCTTTCAGATTTACAGACGCTAAACTAGCTTTTAAATCTAAGGCAGTTTGTGTATTTGTACTAATTGGTTTTGCTAAATCGGATGTATTATCTGCATTACCTAAACCTACCTTACTCGCATTTATTCCAAGAGCAATTTTAGTGTCAGTAATGGCACCATTTGCAATTTCTGGACTAGCGGCTGTTCCTGTTAAATCCCCAGCTAATCGAATCTTTCCATTCAGTAATGTGGTTGCATCGAGTGTTTTCGAAGCATCTACGTAGTCTTTATTTGCCGCATCTAAGGAAGTAGTGGGGGAATCACTAAGCGTAATTTTTTTACCTGAAGGAATAATTAAATTACCTTGAAGAGTACTTCCGGCTAACTGAACATATCTTGCATCAGTGGATCCAATATTATTTGTTATTTCATTCCAAGCAGGGTTTAGGTAAATAAACGTTCTTCCATTATTGGAGCCATCAGGATCTGTTGAAACGATAAAAACATCGCCATCAATAGGAACAGCACTGGTAATAAATGCTCCTCCATTATATAAACCGGTATAATTTTTGCTTAATGTGATAGCGACATTGCCATTAATATCAGGTGAAACACCATTCACTTTTTTGATATTTCCTTTCAAGTCAAGTGCTGATTGCATGCTAGTGCTAATCGGCTTCGCTATATCTGAAGTATTGTTTACATTCTCTAGCCCTACCATAGTTGCTGTGATTCCAGTAACGGTACCTGTAAAAATGGGAGAGGCAATAGGCGCTTTTAAGTTCAAATCAGTTGTACTAGCTTTTGTTGCTAGGTCACTAAATGTTGCCTTTAAATCAAGAGCCGTTTGCATGGCCGTGCTAATTGGTTTATTTAGGTCAGAAGTGTTGTTTACTAAATCAAGACCTACTTTAGCTGGATTAATGCCAAAGGCTATTTTTTGATCAACTACACTTGAATCTTTTAGCTTAGAACTATGTACTGCGCCATTTAAAATTTTCTCTTGAGTGATGGCATTTTCCTTAATTAGAGGTGCAATAGCCAGACCGCTCAAATCGCCTGAAAGTTTGATTTTTCCAGGTAATATTTCTGATGCCAAAGGAACATCATTGACAATAATTTGATCAATTTGATTTTTAATTTCAAGTCGTAAAGTTGTTAAATCTGTTTGATTTAAAAGTCCGACATCATTTTGGAAGTACGATAATTTAGTAGGAGTCCCTTTTACATTTAAATAATCTACTGATTTAGCATAAAGTGCATATGGACTATATTGAAGGCTAGATCGACTGATCTCAATAAAATTAGCTGCAGAAGGGAATTTCAACTCCACTTGAAGTGTTTTAAGTGTATCCGTCCAACGCATTTCATCAAATGTGTTCGCACTTATTTTCTGACCTTTCCCAATAATTAAATTGACTAGTCCATACGCATCTGTTTTTGTCGTATGTGATTCTTGATAATCAAGATGCTGGCCACTAAATAGACTGAATTTTATTTCAAGATTAGTATTACCAAGTGGTGGGGAGGTATAATTATTTCCAGGCATCATGATCGGATTGGGATCTAAAATGACAGCTTGGTAGTTAATACCAGAATTTTGCCCAAAAGAAACAAGGGAATAGCCTATAAATAGGATGATTAGTATACTTTTTTTCATAGCTATTTAAGGATAGAATATTGAATTCCAAACCCAAATGAGGTTGGATTAATAGCAAATTGACTGCCATCTAATTGTGTGTTATTTACCTGCCAAGCATCCGAAAAGAAAATGAAAGTTGCGACTTGCGAATTTATTTCTTTTGATAATTTAACTTCCCCACCCAGTTGCCATTGAATACGATCAAATTGGGAGTTGCCTTGGAGATTGAATACTTCATTTCCCATTTTTTGTGATCCTAAAACAAATTTGTTCGCCTGCAACTGGCCTCTATAAGTAAGTCTCAATCCACGGCCTAGATTTGTATTTAATCCGATCCCGAGTTTAACTCCTATAAAGGTGGAAGCGTAAGAAAAGGGAATATTTTGTGTTTCACCTATAGCATTGTATTGGTTGATAGCAAGTCCAATTTGATAAGCTAATTTTTTAAGAAACCGACTCTTTGTTTTGCTTGGATTGATTAATCGATCACTTCGAAGAATGGATAGATGTAATCCCGCATCTGATTGAAAGGAATTTTGGGATAAACCTGAGGGGCTTTCGTAGCGGAATCGTGCTGAATTTATACCCATCTGATAACTCCAATCTTCAGCTTTCAGCTTTGAAATCGGAATTAAACAGAAGAGTATAAATGTATAAAAAGGGGTTAGGTATTTAAGGGTATTCATCTGATTGTGGTTAGGTATTCTTTAAAAGGCTTTGGCAAGCTACAGAAAAGCAATTAAAGGGCTTAGGGTGTAAAATATTGACAAACTGATAATTGGAAATAAACTATCATTTTGATTCCTATTAGGTATTTTTTAAGCGTATTTTTTTGATGAATTATCAACTAACTGATAATCTCATTTTCTAGTTAGGATTAGATGGAAAATATTTGCAATAAGGGCTAAAAAGGTTCTATTATTTATTTGGTATATTGCCTTCATAAACGAAGTAAGATGAAAATCACCTATTTAGATAATTATGCCGCTCTGAGCGAGAAAGCCGCACATTTAATTGCATCAGAAGTAAAGAAAAATCCTGAATTATTATTTTGTGCAGCTACAGGAGGTAGTCCTACTGGCATGTATGCAGTAATGGCTAAAGGAAAGGGGATTTATTCTAAAATGCGTGTAATTAAGATGGATGAGTGGGGGATTATTCCCTTAAGCCATCCAGATTCTTGTGATAGTTATTTAAAGAAGCATTTACTTGAGCCATTAGACGTTACAACAGAACGTTACATTACTTTTGATACAGCACCTGAGTTAGTAGAATCAGAGTGTCAGCGCATTGGCCAGTTTATCAAGGAGAATGGACCACTAGATATTTGTATTTTGGGCTTGGGCAAAAATGGGCACATAGCCTTTAATGAGCCGGCTGAAGTATTAAATCCTGATTTCCATAAAGCAGTATTAGCTGAATCAACTATTGCTCACGATCCGGCTCTTTCACAAGGTTCTGAGCCAGCTTATGGTCTTTGCGTGGGAATGGAAGGAATAATGCAATCCAAGAAAATTATTTTCTTAGTAACCGGAAAAGGTAAACAAGACGCTGTAAAACGTATAATGCAGAAGAAAATTGGAACGGATTGCCCTGCTTCTTTTTTATGGATGCATCCGAATGTGGAATGCCTAATTGATTCCTCCGCTATTTAATCTTTAAATGGGTGACGTTGAATCCACTTTGCTTTGGGTTCAAGCAGGGGAAAAATCCAGGATAGGTTTGAATGAACGAGTGAATAGGAATGACGCATAAATCCATTTAATTCAACCGGTTTTGCCCCAATTGAGCTCTTTATTTCGAGTGCTGTTCTTCCCAGTATGATACGTTTAAAACCCTGCGAAATTCCGCAACCCATGATATCATACAGCATATTTAAGTAGAGCATTTTCTCTCGCTGAATGTTCACGTCATAACCTAAAAAATAGGTTTCTAATTCCTTTCCATGGCGAATAACCGAAGTAAAACCCACAAGCTTCTCATTTTCATAATAGCCTCGTAATATAAAGTCGGAACCTAGTTGTTTTTTGAAAATGGAGAAATGATTGAATGGTAGTATGAATGTATTAAATGGTGAATTTATTGCTACATGTAAATAGAGAGAATAGAGGGTTTCCTCGTTTTGGATGATTTCCTCTAAACTTAATTCCTGATTGCGAAGGCTACTTCCTTTTTTTCGACAACGTTTAAATTGATCGCGGTATTTTTTTGTTAAATCCAAAACGTAATCTTCTTCACTTTCCCAATTTGAATGTATCTCAAAGATCATATTAGGTTGTGAACTAAATGGATAATCAGATGAAAAACTTGGTGTGTTAAAAGGCTTTGTTTGGTCCTGGGTAAAGTCTTTGAAAATAGTAAGATGCGGTTTATTAGGCCAAGAGTCACAAATATTCTTCATTGTTTCCAAAACCTTTTCTTCATTGGTACCGGGTAAGCAGGCATAGGCATTTTGGCCACTTAACATGTTATTCCCTACTAGTAGCAATTTTGACGCGAAGTGACGAAAGAGAAAATTTCTTAATCGAGTTAAGAGGAAGTGATCTCGATCACCGAAAGTAGTTAATAACGCTAAATCAATTTCCTGAAATACAGCTGTGGCGATTAATTCGTCTTTCTCAAAAACTCCTACAAACGTGCATTGCATATTAGCAGGGGATGATTTTTCCAAAACACCTAGGTAATTAGACTGCAAGAAAATACACGATTCAGAAACATGATCCCATTTTTGAGGTAAATCATTTACGCGAGTGTAAAGTTGATGGGTATAGGTGTTACTCAATGGATGTCTTTAAATAGTTTGTAACACAAAGTGGAGGGAAATTGTTCCGAACTGACGTTTTGCATCATCAAAAATCAAAGAGCAAAGATCAAAGTTGGAATCCCCCGTAAGTATTCGCTTTTGAGTGGTTTAGATTTTTTTCCTTAAATGTTGTAAAATACCAATTTTTGCTAATCTAAATACGTATAAATTTAGGCGCCATGAAAGCCTTAAGGATCAAAACATTCGATCAATTTTTAAAATTAAGCCGATTTGAAATCGTATTAATTAGAGATATTGCTTTTCAGAATTTAAGCTTTTTTTCAATTAAAAAGGAGGCCTATCTTGATTTTAAACTTCATAATGGGGAGGGATTTTCATTAAGATTACCTTGTGATGAGGTTCAGTTTGAGCTATTCAAAAGGCGATGGGAGAGGTTTAAAGAGAATGATGATTATTATTTCGATTTGTCCGAATGGATAAAATAATTTGATAAACTATTGTAGAACACGGAGTATCTAAAATCCCTGATTTTTAATCTGGGATTTTTTGTTCACTATCAGCTGATTTTGGATTCATCAGTTTTGAAAGATAAGTTGCTTCTATATTTAAATATGAGCACAAGTATTTTTGCTTAACTCTAGTTAGTAAATAAGGATATTTATTTTCAATGTACTTCAATCTATCTTGGGCTGATAACGTTCGTAGAAATTCACATTGATTTTGATATTCACATAAATTAGTTAAAAGTTCATCCATTGAAAATTTGGCAAAATTGGTACTTAATTCAACCAAATATAAATAGGATTTTTTATTGATATAATAGATTACTGAATCTTCTATAGCCTCAAAATATTCTTTGGATGGTAGGCCAAAATGAAAGCTATTTACAGTTGTTACAAAATCTCCTTCTTTGGTAAACCAAGTAGTAATTTCTTTATCACCTTCAATTCTGTAAATTCTGACAAGCCCTTTCTCGATGTAATATAATTTATCGCAAATTTCGCCTTCTTCAATGATAAATTCTCCTTTCCTAACTTTTCTTGAATAGACTAATTTTAAAAACCAGTCAAAAAACACCGAATTGCTCCCTTTGAAAAAGTAAGGACTTTGAGATAGCCGTTCTGATAATTTCATGGTTTTGTTTCAAATTTTACGAATTGTCTTAAAATTCAAATTTTTATTTTGAATTACCAAATTCGTTAAAGACCGAAGAGCAAAGCAAAAAGCACCAAAGAATGATAAATGGTGAATGGTAAATGGTGAATGTCTCCTTCGGACTCTTTCCTACCTGACTAGTGACTATCGACTAGTGACTATCGACTGACGCTTCGCGTCATGTGGCCCCGCCGGGAATCGAGTCGAGCGCGACCCCGGCCGT
>CANLVU010000032.1 GCA_947494535.1 Cytophagaceae bacterium | reverse complement strand
CAAAAAAGGGCGGATGAACAGGCAAATGCTCCATGAGGTGACTAAAGATTTGGTCCAAATGAACCGATTCTAAAGCCGATATAGGAATAATCGGACGACCAGGGAAAATCCCCTGCCAATACGCAACTTTCTCCTCTAGCTTCTCTATGGTCACTAAATCAATCTTGTTTAATAAAACAAGAATAGGTGTTTCTGTGAAATCTTTCCAATTGGTCAAAAAGTCCAAATCTTCAAATTCATCAAACACATCCGTCACATACAACACTACATCCGCATCCTCAATGGAGCTTTTAACAAAAGACATCATGGATTTATGTAATTCGTATTTAGGTAATAAAACCCCAGGCGTGTCTGAATAGACAATCTGGTATTCCGTACCCTTATGCTCTCCATTCAGCATCCCCAAAATCCGGTGACGCGTCGTCTGCGCTTTCGAACTCACAATCGAAAGTCTTTCCCCCACGAGTGCGTTCATCAGCGTACTCTTACCCACATTGGGTTTTCCAATAATGCTGATAAATCCTGCCTTGTGTTCCGGGGTCATAAAATGTAATGAAAATACTGCCTCAAAAAGGATAGGCAAGAATAATTTCTACAAAGATACTTGTTTTTTCTCAAAGAAACGTGCATCTTTGCACTCCCAATTATATCGCGGGGTGGAGCAGTTGGTAGCTCGTTGGGCTCATAACCCAAAGGTCGTCAGTTCGAGTCTGGCCCCCGCTACATTTAAAAGAGGTCTTGCAAAAGACCTCTTTTTTTATGCCCCAAATCATCCCAAGACTTGACCGTTAAATAAATACAAGACCGCTTAATAATTCTTTTGGTGTAGATATTCTCAAAAAGCTTAGGTTTGTCTGTAATCTAACCAAAGAATGAGAAAAACCCTAAAAATACCCGGAATCGACCAATGTCCGGTAGATGACATTGTCAGCATTGAAGGAAAAGGTAATTATACCACGATCTTTTTAAAGAATGGTCAAACCATTCTGATGGCTAAGACACTTAAGAAGTTTGAATCTCAATTACGCCTAGGCACCTTCCTTCGCATTCACAAGTCTTATTTAGTCAACAAGCTAAATGTGATAGGGCATGACTTACATGAAACAAAGACTGTCAAGACAATCCTGAATCAATCTTTACCTGTTTCTAGAAGAAAACTAGATCTGGTTCGCGGACAATTAGCTTAATTAATGCCATAAAAAAAAGGGGCCTCGATGAAAATCGAGGCCCCTTTTTTTATACGCTATTGCTTAGTTCGCTTGTGGCGTCATTAAGCTGAAGAATTGATCTAACTTAGGAGTAACGATAATCTCCGTACGGCGATTTTCCTTACGTCCCTTAGCCGTTTTATTAGCTGTAGCTGGCTCAAATTCACCACGTCCACCTGCTGTTAAACGCTCAGGATCTACATCAAACTTCGTTTGCAATACACGAACTACTGAAGTAGCGCGCTTAGCAGATAAATCCCAGTTATCTTGGATACAATCAGTAGAGATAGGCACTGAGTCAGTGTGTCCTTCTACTAATACATCAAGCTCCTTATGATCATTTAACACCTTCGCTACTTTCGCTAGTACAGCAACCGCTTTAGCGTTAACCACTGCACTTCCTGATGCAAACATCAAGTTGTCAGAGATGGAGATATATACAACCCCTTTCTTCACCTCAACCGTTACGTCTTCATCATTTACATCAGCTAATGAACGCTTCAAGTTCATCACTAAAGATAAATTCATTGAATCTTTACGTTGGATAGATGAATTCAAATCCTTGATGTATTTCCCTTGCTCATTCAAGGCATCCAAAGACTTGCGGATACTTTCAGCACCCGATTTATTAATAACTGAAAGATCAGATAAACGATCCAATAGATTTGTATTTGTCTTCTTGAAATAGTCTAATTGTTCTTGCAAAGCTTTCAATTGACCACTTTTTGCTTCTAAATCAGTATCTCTTTTTTTCAATTCACCTTGAAGGCTAGCTGTCAAAGATTGGCAATCTGATAAATCTGCCTTCGCTTTCGATAAAGCAGAGCTACTTGAAGCTTGCAATTGAGTTAATTGTGATTCCATATCCGCTAATTTCTTCTTTCCTACACAAGAAGTAAATAAGAAAGGCATCATTGCGAATACCAAGAGTAGTTTTTTCATAACGCAGTTTTAAGTTTAAATATGTGGCAAAAATAAGGATCTACTTTAATAAATGTATCCCGAAATACATTTTTTTTCTAAATTGTTTTTAATATTTCCCCCGCATCCACTTCTAAAACCTGATTTACAGAGGACATAACTTCAAAAAATACCTGCAATTTTTCTGGCGGAACCCGATCATAAATCAACTTATTAAAAGCAATAACACCCTTTCTAGCTTGATCACGCTTCTTCTTTCCTATCTCTGTTAAAAAAATCTTAACGACACGTTTATCCTCATAATTAGCAGATCTTTCAATCCACTTCTTATCTTCTAACGTCTTTAACATGCGGGTTAATGATCTTGCCTCTAAGCCTAATGCTGGTGCAATCTTAGTAGCTGGAGTACCATCTTTGTGAATATGCAAAAGAACATAACCGATCGCCATCGTCATATCAAACTGAGCGGAATACGTGTTATACATTCGGCTAATGGCGTACCAACCGGTCTTTATGTGAAAATCAATCGTCTCTTCTGCTTTCATAGGAATCCTGCATTTGTATGCGAATAGTGTCTGCGAATAATATAGGCGTACACCGTATGCGAATATGGTATGCTGAACATACCTTTGGACAAAAATGAACTAAAAAAAAATAGGATGCAAGCATCCTATTTTCTAATTACCACTAAATGCAATCGATTATTGAACTCGATTACCTTTCATTCTTTTTGAATTTACTTTTAATCCACTTAAAGACGACTTCATAATCATTAACCGAACACGTGGCGTTTTGGTTACTGACTTAGTCAACCCTTCGTATTTCTGATTGTATACCAAGTATTTATTTCCTTCAAAGTTCAAACGTGAAATAGAAGAATTACCAGTTTCGTCTACGAGCTGATAAAAATATTCTCCGCGTTCTCCTAATACAGGTGCGAAAATCAAGCTGTTTGATTCTTTAGCTGGATTATCGAAAGAAACATACAGTTTATCCCCATCCTGTTTTAATAAAGCGCCTGGTGTCTGCTTTTCTAAGTTAACTCGGTTAATGGACTTGCCGTTTTTGAATACTAAGGCACCCGCCTTCACATTCGCATCAGACGAGCTCATCTCTCTTTCTAAAATCAAACCATTATCATTGTAGAACTGAATCTTTTGCAACGGAATGTTACTTTCCTTCACTGTGGCTAAAATAGACCCGGTTAAAAAGGCTTTCTCTGAGCAGGAGCTCAATAAAACCGTTGCGAACAATAAAATGGCAAGTTTTTTCATGAGAATGTTAGTTAACGCCTTCGGCTAAAACAAGTACTCGATTATTCAAAACTTCAACAACTCCTCCTTCGATTTGGAAGACCTCTTTATCAGCTGTTAATTCTCCTTTAGCTAAAGTAGAAACGATGGCTGCGTGGTCATTTAAAATTTGGAAGGAACCATTAACGCCAGGCAAAGTCACTACAGATGCTTCTGCAGAGAAAACTTTACGATCCGGTGTAATAATTTCTACAAACATAATTTTATTTATTTAGCAGCTTCAGCTAATAATTTCTCTCCTTTCACTACCGCATCTTCAATAGTTCCCACTAAGTTGAAAGCAGCCTCTGGTAAATGGTCATAACCTCCGTCGATGATTCCGTTGAAACCTTTGATCGTATCGTTAATATCTACAAGAACGCCTTTTAAGCCTGTAAATTGTTCTGCCACGAAGAAAGGTTGTGACAAGAAACGTTGTACACGACGAGCGCGAGAAACGACTAATTTATCTTCTTCAGATAATTCATCTAGACCTAAGATCGCGATGATATCTTGTAATTCTTTGTAACGTTGTAAGATTTCCTTCACACGCTGAGCCGTATCATAGTGAGAATCCCCTAATACTTCCGCAGATAAAATACGTGAAGAAGAATCCAATGGATCCACCGCTGGGTAGATACCTAATTCAGCAATCTTACGAGATAATACCGTAGTCGCATCTAAGTGGGCAAACGTTGTTGCCGGAGCTGGATCCGTTAAGTCATCGGCAGGCACGTAAACCGCTTGTACCGATGTAATTGAACCACGCTTCGTCGAAGTGATACGCTCTTGCATCGCACCCATTTCTGTTGCTAAAGTTGGTTGGTAACCTACCGCAGATGGCATACGACCTAATAGGGCAGATACCTCAGAACCCGCTTGTGTAAAACGGAAGATGTTATCGATAAAGAATAGGATATCACGACCTTGACCTTCGCCATCCCCATCACGGAAATATTCCGCTACCGTTAATCCTGATAAAGCAACACGCGCACGTGCTCCAGGAGGCTCGTTCATTTGACCGAAGACTAAAGTTGCTTGAGATTTCGCTAGTTCTGTTTGATCTACTTTAGATAGATCCCACTCGCCTGCTTCCATCGCGTGCTTGAATTCCTCGCCATACTTGATAACGCCTGACTCGATCATCTCACGTAATAAGTCGTTACCCTCACGAGTACGCTCACCTACACCTGCGAATACCGAAAGACCTTCGTATGCTTTGGCAATATTATTAATCAACTCCATGATCAATACGGTTTTACCTACACCGGCACCACCGAACAAACCAATTTTACCACCCTTAACGTAAGGTGCTAATAAGTCAATCACTTTAATTCCTGTGAATAAAACTTCTGTTGTAGTTGCTAATTCATCAAATTTAGGCGCTGCACGGTGAATCGGCAATCCTTTGTCTGACTTAGGTTGAACGATACCATCGATGGCATCCCCTACTACATTAAACAAACGGCCTTTAATTCCTTCGCCAGTCGGCATGGTCATCGGAGTACCTTTATCGATTACCTCTTGTCCACGTTGAAGACCTTCCGTTCCTTCCATCGCAATGGTTCTCACGCGATCTTCTCCTAAGTGCTGTTGCACCTCTAGAACAAGCGTTTGACCATTTGATTTCGTTACTGAAAGAGCATTCAAGATCGCTGGTAAATGTGATCCTTCACCTTCGAAGCTCACATCGACAACGGGTCCAATTACTTGCGCAACTTTTCCTTTATTAACTGCGTTTGCCATTTGAATTTTAATTTGTTAGCTAAAACTAAGATTTTATGTTGTTTCCGAATATCTATAACATTCGGACTGCAAAATTAGCCTCTTAATTCGAATTTACCAAAACTCAAATTAGTATTTTTCAACTATTTTTTGCCAAAATCCGGCAATTTCTTTGAATGAATCGTAGTTTGTGTGAAATTTAGGAATTCAATTTTTGGACCAAAATATGCGCTTGACTCTGCCCTCTTTTTCGAAAAGCATTTTTTATGCCTGCTCTTTGCTGTTAATTACGGTTTTGGGCCTTTGGATATGGGGAGGTACTGCACTCTTTAGTTGGGCCGAGGTCTCTGAAATGATGCCATTTGAAAAGGTGGTGGACACGCAAGCCGGCCAAAACCTGCACACGAACGTTTATTTTATCCGCCAAAACTTCCAAATTCAAGCTGCAACGCTAGACGCTACGCCAGAGATTATCGGATTTATTTTAGCCATTATCGGTGTTTTTGTGGTGTTGTTTTCCTTTTTACCAGCCTGGCAGTCCGTGTTAGGTGCCACTTTATGGTTAGGAATTGTAACTTTCACCTTGTCTGACGCTTCTTTTCCTGCCTTGTCACAAATTATTTCTAGCCAACTATTTAGCTTGAGTTTATTGGCATTAGTGGGCTTATCCGTCTTGAGCGCGGCAGCCATTCCTTCCTTTTTGATGGGCTTGGCGCAAGGGCGTGACCGAGTGATTTCGAAGAAGAATCGGACGATCTTGGGTTTCGTGTGGGGAATCAATTTGCTTTTGACTTTTGGCAATCAACGATTTGACTTAGGTTTACGCACCGCCATTCCGGCATTTATATGGGTGCTCATAGCGCTTGGGATCTATGTTTACCAAAACAAAGACAACAAAACCCTGCTAGGATTGTCACTACTGTCCTTCTCCGCTTTAATACCGCTCTTGTGGCATGGTAACACGCCTGGATTACAGGCGATAGAAAGCTGGAATTTGATCAATCAGGTGTTAATGGGTCTACTTTTTCCTTTGTTTATTATCCGCAATTTTGGACCGTTATTGTCTCAAAACTTACCCATCCATAAAGTCATTCACAAAGCGGCCCTACTTCCGCTACACTTGATTCAAATCGGGGTGCTTATTTTAAGCTTGGGAGCGGTTTTCGCCTTCAATTCTGGCGCTTACCATCTGGGAATGGCGGCGAAAGAAAATTATGCAGGTGATGTCGCCTCCTTGTTCGAAGACCGGACGATGGCAGAGATTCACTATAAAAATGCCACCTTGCACAGCCGCTTGAATGCCAAAAGCAACTTAAGTCTTGCCGCCCTCGCCCAGCAAGCTGGAGACATGGAGACTTTTGCCTATTATGTAGCCACTAGCCAAAGCATCAATAAAGACCCTGCTCTCTCTGTGGCATTGGCCAATGTTTTTGCCGCAGAAAACCATCCCTTCGATGCACTATTTACTTTACAGAAAGGCGATGCTTCAGATCCACGCATCGCCACTCAAATGGCCTTGCAATACGAAAGATTAGCCTCGCCTGATTCCGCTGCCTATTTTTACAATCAAGCCTTTAGCTTAGATCCAGAGAATCCGCTTTACCTAGCGAATAAAATATACGCTGATAAGATTTACCTAAAGCAAAAGCCGGAATTCAACCCGTCTGAAGACTTAGCTATACAAGCTAATCTATTAGCCTCCGGAATTCCTACGGCACCAATGAGTGCTAACTTTGTTCCGAAAGCAGATTTGCGCGATTTGGTCTACTTATATAATGGTGTACTTTTTTGGAAGGAAAAGGCCCCGATGTATGATCTGCCTGGGTGGCAAAAATCCCTATCAGCCATATTCCCAGAATTAGAACTTTTAAAGTCTTGGCAATTATTTTACCATGCTAAACCATTAATCGCCTTAAATCAATTAAATCTATCGATCGCAGCGGACACGACGCAGGGTACGGGTATGATGGGTGTATTAGCTTTTTGGAAATATGCCACGGCCTTCCCGGCGAAGACTCCGCCTATTTCGCGTACGAATGCGGTAGAAATTTTAGAAAAATACCCCTTTCAACTAGCTGTTTTACAGCAAGCGCTTCCATTGGTTCCCACTAAAAAGGGCTACGAGGCGGCGCTAGCCGCTTTGCAATGGAACGAACAAAACCCCGCTTTTTATCCAATTTACGCCATGCAGGCGCTCAAAATGGGAGAAATTAGCTATGCAGACGAGGCGATGGGGAAATTGAAAACGCTAAATCCCGGCCTGTACCAAGCTTCGCAGGCGAGCTATTTAGCTGAAAAACAACGCGCTCTCGAAAAAACTAAATTTTAGCGCTTGTATAATTAAGTGACATTCTGTACTTTTGCAGTCCTAATTAATTTAAGTAGCGGAGTAAATGGTTCTTTCGCTGCTTAACCATTTAAAGAACCATCTTATATGAATCAAAAAATTCGCATTAAGCTGAAGTCATTTGACCACTCTTTGGTAGACAAATCAGCAGAGAAAATCGTTAAAGCGGTAAAAGCTACAGGAGCAGTTGTTTCTGGCCCTATCCCTCTTCCAACAAAAATTGAGAAATTCACTGTTTTACGTTCACCACACGTTAACAAGAAAGCACGTGAGCAATTTCAATTATGTACTTACAAGCGTCTAATCGACATCTTTTCTTCTTCTGCTAAAACAGTAGATGCGTTGATGAAATTAGAATTGCCATCAGGAGTAGACGTAGAAATCAAGGTTTAAGGACCTGTCAAGTGTAAGCTTGATGAATAAATATTTTGTTTTACCTTTGCAAGCCCCAATCTAAATGATGGGCTGCTTTAATAAATAAAGAAATGAAAAGAACTTTTCAACCCTCTGTACGTAAGAGAAAGAACAAACACGGTTTCCGTGAGCGTATGTCTACGGCAAACGGTCGTCGCGTATTGACAAACCGTCGTGCTAAAGGACGTCACAAGTTGACTGTTTCAGACGAAAAAAGAGGCAAATAAGCCATAGATCTTAGAAAAGAAGATTTCTGGTTTGCTATTGTTGTACACTTAGTATTCCTGCTTTGAAATTTACATTTTCTAAATCAGAGCGTCTAACGCACATTAAAATTATAGATTCCTTATTCGAAAAGGATAGTCGAGTCGTTGAAGAACGGTTTGTCTATCCTTTTCGTGTTTTATATATCCGCGAGAATCCCTACGAGGCGGATTTAAACAATCCACAAATTTTAATTTCAGTGCCCAAGCGTCGTTTTTCCAAAGCCGTGGACCGAAATACCCTCAAGCGTCGCATCCGCGAGGCCTATCGCCTGAACAAACCCCATTTTCAAGTGGAGGGAAAAGCAAAACTTCCAGATGTATTGGCTTTTGTCTATATTGGTTCCTCAATCGAACCTTCGGACAAAATCCACAAAAAAATGGCCGCCATTTTAGACAAATTCACCCAAACGAATGAAGCAACTACTTAAAATAAGCCTTCTCGTATTTTTAGGATTAGGCTTATGGGCCTTTAATCGGGCCGATCAGTTGTTTGATCTCGCTAAAAACCTGGACATTTACGCCAGCGTCATCAAAGAATTAAACCAATTCTATGTAGATCCGATTGATGCAAATAAAGTAGTTACCAACTCCATCGATGGCATGCTGGATCAATTAGATCCTTACACGGTCTATTATCCAGAGGAAGATTTGGACGAATTCACTACGCTAACCACTGGAAAATACGAAGGAATAGGAATACGCGCATCTTGGGTGGAAAAAGGCTATTACATTACCTATGTAGACGCATCGAGCCCTGCTTTGCAAGCTGGATTGCAAATAGGCGATCAATTAATTTCCATTAATGGAAACCAGATTACCGAAGAGTCTGACCCGAGTATTCTTATTAAAGGACCTAAAGACAGTAAATTAGTTGCAGAGATTAAACGAGGAGATGCTCAGCTGAGTTTAAGCATCAACCGCTCTACCGTTCAAATCAAAAATGTGGGCTATGCTGGTATCATTCGACCAGGGATCGGTTATATCGAATTAGAAGAATTTAATCAGTCTGCAACGAAAGAAATGAAGTCAGCCCTCGTTCAATTAAAGAAGGAGGGAATGAAGAAATTGATCTTGGATTTACGTAACAATCCCGGCGGTTTGTTGACCCAAGCCATTGATATCTGTAACTTTTTTTTAAATAAAGAAACACCCATCGTTAGTACAAAGGGGAAATTACAAGAGTGGAATGCCAATTACAAAGCATTAAATTCCAGCTGGGATACCACCATACCCATCGTCGTTTTAATCAACCAAAACTCGGCTTCAGCAGCTGAAATTGTGGCAGGAGTTTTACAGGATTATGATCGAGCGACCATTGTGGGACAACGTAGTTTTGGGAAAGGCCTTGTTCAAGTAACACGCGATTTACCTTACCGTGCGAAAATCAAAATTACCACAGCCAAATATTATATCCCGAGCGGTCGCTGCATTCAGGCCATCGATTATTCCGAAAATAAGGACACCACAAAGCGCGAATTCAAAACGCGAAACGGCAGAAAAGTCAATGCCGGAGGTGGAATTGAACCCGATGTATTGGTGGGTAGACCCCAAGCGAACAGTTTGATTCAACAATTATTGACTGAGAAAATCTTTTTTCAATATGCCCGTCTTTTCAAATTACAACATGCTTCGATTTCGACAGCAGCTAATTTTCATTTGACTGAGCCCGCCTTCGAAGAGTTCATTCAATGGGTGAGTGCGAGTAAATTCAAGTATGAAAGTCCGCTAGAAAAACAGATGCGCGATGTGGTAAAGGAAACGCAGAAAGATCCTTTGTATGCCAATTTGACGGCAGCACTGGAGAAAATCAAGCCGGAGTGGGATTCATCGGTCGCTAAAGAAATGAATGCGAACAAAAAAGTAATTTCGGCGTTATTAGAACAAGAAATAGTGCACCATTATTACCTGAAAAAAGGGATTAATGAATGGTCTTTTGAAAATGATCCGAGCCTTTTAAAAGGTGTGGAATTAATTACTAGTTTGAAATGAGTCTGATCCTAAGTTTAGATACGTCGACCCAAAACTGTTCCGTTGCCCTTCACGAAAACGGGCAATTGATCACGCAGGAATTAGTTAGCGAGGAGGGTTCTCATTCTAAAGCGCTTACGCTATTGATCGAAAAGGTGATGAAGGCGGCAGGTCTCGAATTATCCGAATTATCTGCCGTGGCCGTTTCAAACGGACCCGGATCTTATACTGGCTTACGCATCGGTTTAGCGACGGCAAAAGGAATTTGCTTCGCTTTGGACAAACCACTAATTTGTTTGCCGACTTTGCAAGTGTTAGCCTCCGCAGTTGACGCAACCGCGGGATCACTCCTTTTACCCCTACTAGATGCGCGCAGAATGGAGGTTTACGCGGCGGTTTATTCGTCAACATTAGCGGAAGTATCTCCACAAGAAGCACATATTTTAACCCCTGAATCTTATCAAGGTTATTCCACTTTGGTGGCATTCGGGAATGGATCTGCGAAATGGCAAGAAAGCTGTACGCATCCAGCTATCACCTTCCTGAATGGACCTTTATTGCCAGAGGCAAAATACATGGGTAAATTAGCCCATGACGCTTTTTTGAACCAAAAATTCGAAAATCTCGTTACGAAAGAGCCCGACTATTTGAAAGAATATATGGGCACCAAACCGAAACTTAAATCCTTGTAACATGGCGGAGGAAATCATCAATAGAGTGAACCAAAGTGGGCTAACGCAAATCGATTTAGAAGATTTACGCATTCCAGGTGACCGTGTATTCATTGACATAAAAGAGCAATTATTTCAAGGGATCGCCTTGCGCGAAAAGGACTTTAGAGAGTTCATCGCTAGTAACGATTGGTCTAGCTACGCAGGAAAGCATGTGGCAGTAGGTTGCAGCGAAGATGCGATTATTCCCACCTGGGCCTATATGTTATTGGGCGTTCAGTTGACCCCTTTTGCGAAGACACTCGTTTTCGGAAATTTAGAAGATTTAGAAAAGACCTTGTTTGAACAAGCTTTGGCGAAGATAAAGCCGGAAGATTTTCTGGATGCCAAAATAGTCATCAAGGGGTGTTCAAAAGAATCGGTTCCGACAGAGGCCTATTTGAAAATCACCCAATTACTGCAACCGGTGGCCAAAAGCCTATTCTATGGAGAACCTTGTAGCACGGTTCCGCTTTTTAAAAGAAAATAAGGTAATTTTGTCCTATGTCCACTGAAACGCAAGCACAATACCAGTTTATTGATAAAATTATCCAGCATCATTTAGGTGAAAACACGGAGGTAAATGACCGAGAGTTTTTCTATGGAGGTAATTTTAACCTAGCCGTGCGCGTCCAACTGAAAAATAAGCAGGAATACTTTATTAAGTGGAACCAAGGCGATCACCAAGGTCTGTTCGAAGCTGAGGCGAAAAACTTAGATTTAATCGGAAATACATCCTCCATCTCCGTACCGAGCGTTATCGGGACAGGGACCATGGAGGAGAAAGAATACTTGATGATGGAATGCATTCCATCAGGAGAAAAGGCGGCGAATTACTGGGTGGATTTTGGTGAGAAACTGGCTCGATTGCACAAAAACACTTCTGAAAACGGGCACGGACTCGACTACACGAATTACATCGGAGCTGCTCCACAAATCAATACCTGGAATCAGAATGGAATTGCCTTTTTTATCGAACATCGCTTACGCAACCAATTAGCTAGAGCCATCTATGATCGTAAAATCGACGCCGCTCTTGAGGCAAAATTTGAAGTATTGTTCGAAAAACTACCTTCACTTTTGCCCAATGAAAAGTCCGCTTTACTACATGGAGATCTTTGGTCCGGTAATGTAATGACAAATCCAGAAGGATTAATCACCCTTGTGGATCCTGCTTGTTATTTTGGCTTTAGAGAAGCTGAACTTGCTTTTACGACGATGTTTGGAGGGTTTGAAGAAGGTTTCTACGAAGCCTATCACGCGAATTTTCCCATTGAAAAAGGATTCCATGAGCGCATTCCGCTATACAATCTGTACCCGCTTTTAGTACACGTTAATCTATTCGGAGAGGGTTATCTGCCTGCCGTTAAGAAGATTGTAGATTCCTATTAACCACTTCTTCCACATCTTTCGCTCCAGGGAAAAACGAAACTAGCTTGCGCAAAATTTCTTCCATCACGGCATCTGGGCAAGAAGCTCCGCAGGTTAATAAAACACGCGTTTTCTCTTTAGTAGGAATGAAGGAAGTGGACACACGCTCTTCTTTAGCCACGTTATCAAAATGCAGGACCTGGTCTCCAGAAATTAATTTCTCCTCATTTTTAATAAAATAAGTAGGTAATTTTTCTACACATAAATCCACTAAATGGGCTGTGTTCGAAGAATTATAACCACCGGCTACAATGGCAAAATCGGCCTCCTCGGCTAATAAACCATAGGTCGCACTCTGATTATCATTTGTAGCGTAGCACAGTGTATCCCGCGTATCAGCAAAGTACTCCTTAATATTTTCAGGAGCTAATTGGAAATGAAGGCGAATAATTTGGCGTAAATAATCGACAATTTCTTGCGTATCTGTCGCTAACATGGTCGTCTGATTGACCACTCCAATACGCTTTAAATCGGTCGATGGATTGAAACCTTCCGAATATTGTCCTTCAAATTCAGCAAAAAACTCTTCTTCCGATTTCTCCTCCTTAATATAGGCCGCTAAGGCAATCGCCTGCTTAATATCCTTAATTATCAACGTAGGAGTTACAGATTGCGAATGTGAAAAAGTGGCTTTCGTTTCCTCGTGACTCGGTTTTCCATGCACGATCACCGTATAATCCTTCTTACCTATCGCCTCCGCCCTATTCCAAACCTTCTCCACAAAGGGACACGTTGTATCGTAGGCATAGGGATCAATTCCACGGGACTGAAGTATCGCTTGAATTTCCAAAGTAGTACCAAAAGCGGGCACAATCACCACATCATTCGAGCTCAACTCCTCCCAATCCACTAATTGATTTCCATGGGTATCTTGAATAAATCGTACCCCTCGATCCGCTAAATCTGCATTGACAGCCGGATTATGTATCATCTCAGACAAAAGAAAAATGCGTTTGTCTGGATTTTGGTCAATAATATGGTAAGCTGTCTCTACCGCATTCTCCACTCCATAACAAAATCCAAAATGCCTCGACAATAAAATTTCAACTGGCCCAAAATCCAAATAGGTAGGGGTAAAGTCTTTTTTTAATTTGTCCTGGATACGACGAGCCTCTTTAATCCGACCGATCAAATTACTCTTGAATAAAGAGGGGATTGAGAAGGATTTCATTTTTTTAAAGGTTCGTTTAAGAGGAGTATGTATTGAGAATGTACGCTTTTGTGCAATTGAATGCATTTTATAAACTACTTTTAGGGTTATTGGTTTTCAAAATTACGACATCTACGGCAATTAATCATTTTTTTGTGGCTAATTTGCATCTCATTAAATTCACACCCTTTATGGAATTCGAGCCGAGCTTAGTTAAAGAAGAATGGGAGATGATTCTCGATTTTTTTGAAAACTCGTTTGGCAAGCGCCCTACCGAAATGGAGCCCATATTGCTACTGATCGGGGTACAGGAATTAGGACAAGGACATGCGCATTTTACCAAAGAACAAAAGCAAGATCTCCTGCACATCGCCACCTGCAAAGTATTAAGCTACAGTGATTTTTATCGATTGGAAGGCCTTGACGAAGAAGGCTGGCCGCATTGGGAGAATGTACAAGGAATTCCTTCGCTGCCTTTGAAAGAGCAAGAAATACTCTTAAAGGCGCATATCATACATTATTTCAAAACCGAGGTATTCCCGAATGAAGATAATCAGTTATAACGTGAATGGCATTCGTGCCGCCATTACAAAAGGGTTTGTCTCTTGGCTACAAGAGGAAAATCCGGATATCGTTTGCATTCAAGAGTTGAAGGCGGAAGTAGAACAAGTGGACCTATCCGAAATTTTTGCTCTAGGCTACGAAGTCTATTGGCATTCTGCCCAGAAAAAAGGCTATTCTGGTGTAGCGATTTTTAGTAAAATCAGGCCAAATAACGTGTCAGTGGGTTGCGGTATCGATAAGTACGACTCCGAAGGTCGCGTGTTGCGTGCTGATTATGACGGATTTTCCGTGATGAGCGTTTATATGCCTTCTGGCTCTAGCGGTGACGAAAGACAAGCTTTCAAAATGGACTGGTTAGGCGATTTTCAAAACTATATCAATGCCCTCAAGATTGAATTTCCAAATTTAGTCATCGCAGGCGATTACAATATTTGCCACAAAGCAATTGATATCCACAACCCCAAAGGCAACGCGAATAGTTCTGGTTTCTTGCCAGAAGAGCGCGAATGGATGGACGGATTCGTGAGCCGCGGATTTGTGGATTCGTTTAGAGCGATTAACTCAAAACCCCACCACTACAGCTGGTGGTCCTACCGCGCCGGAGCTCGAGGTAAAAACTTGGGTTGGCGAATCGATTACCAGATGGTATCTGAGGCTTTGGCAGAAAAAATCCAACACGCCTCTATCCTACCGGATGTCAAACATTCGGATCATTGCCCTATTGTACTACTTTTAAATAGCTAATTATATGCACTTCGAAAAACACGTATTTATCTGCGCTAACGACAAAGATGCCCCTAAAAAATGTTGCGGTTCTGGTCACGGAATGGAATTAGTAGACGCCTTCCGCGCGAGCTATGCAGCCCAAGGCGGAACGGCTAAAATCCGCGTCCAAAAATCAGGCTGCCTCGATTTCTGTGGAAAAGGACCCACGATGGTCGTTTATCCAGAAGGCGTTTTCTACGGTAATGTGCAAGTAGAAGATGTAGCTGAGATCACAAAATCGCATTTAATCGAAGACGAAATTGTGACTCGCCTCCAAATTCAATAAATTGCAGCATGATTTACCGCTTATATCCTACCCTTTTAAATTCATTTAACCTCTATGCGAGCCAATCCCGCGATGGAAACGGCAAAATCATTGTGGATGAAATCGAGCTAATCGATCGCATCAACCGCGTGCGTAAACCCACGACGAACGCACAGCAAAAAGGGATTGATTTTGAGCGAGCGGTAACGCTAGGCGAAAATGAAGAGGCCTTTGCAGAGGGAATCATCGATCAAGCGCGCGAATTATTGCCTGTAAAATACAAGACCCAGTTTTACGTTGAATCCCGCTATAAAAATGCACAGATTTACGGTTATATCGATGGAGTGGGCGACACGGTGGCCTTTGATCTGAAAAGCACGGCCTATTATGAGCCGAATCGCTTCGCTAAAAATCATCAAAACCTGTATTTATTAGGCTTACAAAAATACGGTATCCAGCGCCTGGACTACGTTATTACGGACTTCAAACAAGTCTACGTGGAATCTTACGACGTCAATAACATTGATTTCAGTTTCCAATACGACCAAATCGAGAAGTTCATTCAATTCTTAGAGGAGAACAAGAAATTCATTCGAGATAAGAAGATATTTGACCGCAAATCGAGCGACAATCAATTATCGATTTTTGAGTAATCCCCTTAATTCATCTAAGTGCTGGATTTCGTGCGGCAAATCCGTCGCTACCGAAAAAGGATTATAATGAATAGCCGGGATTCCCGCATTCAACGCTCCCCTGACATCGGCCTCCACATGATCCCCGATCATTAAGGCCTCCTCAGCTTTAACACCCGCACGTTTCAATGCATAGGCATAAAACAAAGGACTCGGTTTCTTAGTCCCTACTAATTGCGAGGTAATGATTTCTCTAAAAAAGGACCGCATCCCAGCACCTTCAATCTTAACGTATTGAATGTCATCAAACCCATTCGTCAAAATATACAAAGGATAATGAGCCGCTAAGTCTTGAATGAGTTCAAATGCACCCGGCATCAAATTCGTCTTGCGCGGTGCACGCTCGAGGTATTTATCGCCGAATTCCTGTGCGGGACCCTCGAGAGCCAATTCTTTAAAAAAGCGAACGAAGCGCGTCTCCCGTAATTCCCCCTGTGAAATTTCACCCGCCGCATATTGGTCCCATAAACCATTGTTGATTTTTTCAAAGCTGGCCCAGTAGCTTAAGGGCTCGATAGCTAGCTCGTATTCAACCGCTAAATCCAGTAAAACTTCTTTCGCATTCAGGTCATGATCCCACAGCGTGTGGTCCCAGTCAAAAAAAAGTGCTTTCGGTTGAAAATTCATTTGACAAAGGTAATAATAACTTACCTTTGCTTTAGCCCATTTTAAAAAATCCCATGGAACATCAATTACAACTAAAGAGACCTCTAGCGTTTTTCGATTTAGAAACGACCGGCATACAAATCAACCGCGATCGCATCGTGGAAATCTCGATTGCGAAAGCAAATCCAGATGGAACTGTGGAGGTAAAAACGCGTCGTGTGAATCCGGGTATTCCAATTCCCTTGGAAGCTTCTTTAGTCCATGGCATCTACGATGAAGATGTGAAAGAGGAGCCTACGTTTCGAATGGTGGCTCGCTCTTTATCGACCTTTTTAGATGGATGCGATCTAGCCGGATTTAATTCCAACCGCTTCGACGTACCTATGTTAGTGGAGGAAATGCTGCGTGCTGAGGTGGATTTCGATATGAAAAACAGAAAATTAGTGGATGCGCAACGCATTTTTCATTTAATGGAACCACGTAATTTAACGGCTGCTTACCAATTTTACTGTGGCAAAGAATTAATAGGGGCACACGGAGCTGAGGCGGATGTGTTAGCGACGTTAGAAGTATTAAATGCACAGGTGAAACACTATGAGAATAAGTCCATTAAGGATTCGGAAGGGAAAGAAGTATTCCCAATCCAAAACGACATGGACAAATTGCACGAACTAAGTGCCTCGAATTCAATCGACTACGCAAATCGAATGGCGTACAATAAAGAGCGCGTGGCTTGCTTTAATTTTGGCAAACACATAGGCAAACCGGTCATCGAAGTTTTAAAGGCTGACCCATCTTATTACGACTGGATGATGAAGGGTGATTTCCCGATGGACACAAAGCGTAAACTGACCGAAATAAAATTGCAAGGTTTTCAGCGTTAAGGCATTTTTGATGTCGAGGCTATCAGATATTTTCGTAAATTTGCCTCGCATAAATGCATTTTTTGAACAGGCTTTTTCCTGCTGCCTTTGTTATTATTTAAGACTATGCAATCAATACCAGAAATTATCCGTACGATTCCATTAACCCATTACATTATGCTGAGCTCAGCTTTGTTTTGCATTGGTATTTTGGGCGTATTAACGCGTAGAAACGCAATCATCGTTTTTATGGCCATCGAATTAATGTTAAATGCCGTTAACTTATTGTTAGCTGCATTTTCCTCCTACTACTCTGATCCAGCAGGTCAAATTTTTGTATTCTTCATTATGGCCGTAGCCGCTGCAGAAGTCGCTGTAGGTTTAGCGATTATTGTGATGATTTACCGAAATATTCAAAGCATCGACATCGGTGTTCTTAACAAATTGAAAAACTAATTAAGCGCAAAATTCCGCCCAATTAATATGTCTTTACTATTCCTCATTCCACTATTACCCTTACTAGGCTTTGCTATTAATGGTTTAGCGTATCCGAAATTGCCTAAGCAAATCGCGGGCATCATTGGAACGATTCCCCCCTTGGTTGCTTTCGCCTTATCACTTCAGTTATTCTTGAATTTCGATGGCCAGGCACAGATTCTTCCCATTGCTGACTGGATTAAAGTAGGTTCTTTAGAGATCCCTTTTGCCTTCCAAATCGACCAATTATCGATTTTGATGCTCCTCGTGATCACGGGAGTGGGTACCTTGATTCACGTGTATTCGATTGGGTATATGTCCCACGATGCAGGTTTTGGCAAGTTTTTTGCTTTCTTGAACCTGTTCGTTTTCTTCATGTTGATCCTCGTTTTAGGGGCAAACTTCACTGTTTTATTTATTGGATGGGAAGGCGTTGGTTTGTGTTCGTATTTGTTGATCGGCTTTTGGAACCAAAAGAATTCCTACGGAGATGCGGCCCGCAAGGCCTTCATCATGAACCGCATAGGTGACTTAGGTTTCTTAGTAGGTATCTTCTTGTTGATCCAGGATTTTGGAACAACCGATTACCAAACGATTTTCGCGGCGATTCAAAGTGGCGATTATACGACTGACTTAAGCATCATCGCCTTCTGTTTATTCATCGGTGCGATGGGTAAATCAGCGCAGATTCCGTTGTTTACTTGGCTTCCAGATGCGATGGCAGGTCCCACTCCAGTTTCAGCTTTGATTCACGCAGCAACGATGGTAACGGCCGGCATTTACATGGTTATTCGTGCCAATGCCTTATTTGAATTAAGTCCTGAAGTATTGCATTTTGTGGGATGGATTGGTTTAGCAACGGCTTTGTTAGGCGCTGCGATTGGTCTATTCCAAAACGATATCAAAAAGGTCCTTGCCTATTCTACCGTTTCCCAATTAGGGTATATGTTTATAGGTCTAGGCGCCTCAGCTTACACCGCTTCGTTCTTTCACGTAATGACACATGCCTTCTTCAAGGCTCTTCTTTTCTTAGGAGCGGGTTCTGTGATTCACGCCATGTCAGACGAACAAGATATTCGCCGCATGGGTGGATTGAAATCGAAGATGCCTATCACGTTCATCACCTTTATGTTAGGGACAATCGCGATTGCGGGTATTCCTCCCTTCGCCGGTTTCTTCTCGAAAGATGAGATCCTAGCCAGCCTTTACCACCACGATCCTGTGATGTGGGGCTTAGCGATTTTAGGTTCTGCCTTGACGTCCTTCTATATGTTCCGTGTGTTCATTTTGACTTTCTACGGCGAGTTCAGAGGAACAGAAAAACAAGCACATCATTTACACGAATCGCCCATCACGATGACGCTGCCGTTAATTATTTTAGCAGTATTCTCTGTGGGTGGCGGTTTAATCAACTTGCCTCACTTCGCAGGAGGAAATGAATTCTTAGCCCATTGGTTAGCTCCCTTATTGCCAGAAGCTGGTGCAGCGGGTGAAGTCAACTTCTTAAGTTTAGAAGGTGGCGCGCCACTTTTAGCGGCATTCTTGCCTGCCTTCTTAGCGATCTACGTATTCGGAATGCAGAAATCAGTACCCTCTGAAGATGGGGAAATTTCTGGTATCCAAAAGATCATCTACCACAAATTTTATATCGACGAATTGTACGAACTGCTTTTTGTTAAGCCGATCGCGTTCTTATCGAACTTTTTCTTCCAAGTGATTGACTTCTTAGTAATCGACTTATTCGTTGAAGGTCTTGGACGTTTAGTGAAATATGCCTCGAGCGAATTCCGCAAAGCCCAAACAGGAAACGTAGGCATCTACCTATTCTGCATGGTCGCTGCCATCGTTGTCATTTTATTTGTTAGTTTAAAAAGTAGAATCCTTCAATAATCCGATCGCCAAACAGCTATGTATCTACTATTTATACTTTTATTTCCGCTATTGATTGGGTCAGCTTTGTTGATCTTCAAACCAAAAAATGCGTTTGTCATTTCCCTGGCAGCATCCATCATTGAATTAGCGGCCACCGCCTTTGTTTTACAACAAGCTAGCTCAAATCCTGTTTCCTTCTCTGCTCCTTGGGTGGCAGAAGCGGGATTATCCTTCTCTTTATATGTGGATGGAATCAGCGGGGTTTTAATCGGTCTTTGTGCCTTATTAGTTCCTTTCATCGTAGCGACTACCGCGAATACGGATCGCGCAAACAATTCCCAGTTCCAGGGTTTGATGTTAGCGATGCAAACGGCTTTAATGGGCGCCTTCTTAGCAAAAGATGCGTTCTTGTATTACTTCTTTTTCGAAGCTTCTTTGCTTCCGATCTATTTCTTAGCGGCTATTTATGGCGGCGAGAACAAGAATGCGATTACGTTTAAGTTCTTTGTTTACACCTTGTTTGGGTCACTGTTCTTCTTAATCGCCTTAGTATACGTATACTTGCTAACACCAGGTCCGTTACATTCAGCAGATATCGAAGTATTGTACCAAACAGCGAAAGGCCTAAGCGCAGATCAACAAGGGTATTTATTTGCGGCCTTCTTCTTGGCTTTTGCTATTAAGATGCCCGTTTTCCCTTTCCATACCTGGCAGCCCGACACCTATACGGTGGCTCCTGCGCAAGGAACGATGTTATTGTCTGGTATCATGTTGAAAATGGGTACCTACGGCGTGATTCGATTCGTACTCCCGATGTTCCCCTTAGGCGTGGCCACTTGGGGATTAACAGCGTCGGTACTTTCTGTTATCGGAATAATCTATGGTTCGATTATCGCCATCCAACAAAAAGATGCGAAACGCTTATTAGCTTACTCTTCCTTTGCCCACGTAGGTTTAATGTCTGCGGGTATTTTAACGGGAAGCATCGAAGGTATTCAAGGTGCCTTGTACCAGATGTTATCGCACGGTATCAATATCATCGGTTTATTCTTCGTGATTGAAATCATTGAACGTAGAACTAAATCAAGAGAAATCGCCCAATTGGGGGGTATCACTCAGTTCTCGTATCCTTTAACGGTGACGTTTGTGATCTTGAGCTTAGGCTCGGTGGCCCTTCCATTAACGAATGGCTTCATTGGGGAGTTCTTGTTATTAAAGAGTGTATTCGACCAAAACGTAACCCTTGGCATCATCGCTGGTATCACCATCATCTTAGGCGCAGTATATACGCTACGATTGATCCAAAAATCGATGTTCGGAAATGTGTCACGTATCACTTCTGATTTTGCAGACTTGACTTTTGCAGAAAAAGCCGTGTTAATTCCCTTAAGTGCCTTGGTTATTTTAGGTGGAGTTTTTCCATCAACAGTTTTAGGTTTTAGTGAACCAGCGGTTCAGCAATTAATCCAATGGTTCAAATAAAATAGTATTAAAAAGCATTATGACGGCTATCATTGCATTATCACTTCTAGGTATTTTAAATTTATTCTTGGGCTTTTGGCTTTCTAGAAAAACCATCCAAGCTGCGACGCTTTTGTTCTTAGCGGGCAGTATGGCTTTGACGGCTTTGGATTGGAACCACGAAATGTTATGGTATGGACATATGTTCCACACCACGAATACCTCCATTAGCTTCAGCTTAATTATTCAATTAGCGGCTTTTATGGTGGTTAGTTTTTCCAAAGGATTCGGCATCGACGAAGAACACACGCATCCGGCTGAATACTATGCGATTCTATTATTCTCGGTAGTAGGAGCGATTTTAATGGTTTCGTTTGACCACTTGATTATGTTCTTTGTAGGATTAGAAATCCTTTCGGTGGCGATGTATGTCTTGACTGGTTCTGACAAGCGTAATTTGCGCTCAAACGAGGCGGCCTTGAAATACTTCTTAATGGGTTCATTTGCGACGGGTATCTTACTTTTCGGGATTACCTTAGTTTATGGTGCAACGCGATCATTCTACCTGGCAAACATCGCGGTAGCCATTGCGAATACCCCGCAAGAATCCACTCCTGAATTCTTATCCATCGGAGTATTATTAATTTTAGTCGGTTTCTTATTTAAAATTTCCGCTGCTCCATTCCATTTCTGGACTCCGGATGTGTACGAGGGAGCCCCTACGATCTTCACGATGTTTATGTCCACTGTGGTGAAAGCGGCTAGTTTTGCAGCCTTGTACCAATTACTTTCGGGTCCTTTTGGAACGATGTATGGCACCTGGGTATATCCTATTTACTATATCAGTATGTTGACGCTCTTAGTCGGAAACATTACAGCCGTATATCAGCAATCGGTAAAACGAATGCTGGCTTACTCGAGCATTTCGCACGCCGGTTATATGTTAATAACCGTAAGCGCTAATCAAACAAGTACATCATCAACCATCTTGTATTATTCCTTATCCTATACCTTAGCAACGATCGTAGCTTTTGGCGTAGTTATGTTAGTGGCAGAATACCAAACAGGTCGTACAGAAAAACCAGAAAACTTCAGTTCTTTTGAAGGCTTAGCGAAGCAAAACCCGGAATTAGCCTTCTGCTTTACGATATCCTTATTGTCTTTAGCTGGCAT
>CANLVU010000031.1 GCA_947494535.1 Cytophagaceae bacterium | reverse complement strand
AGTACGAACTCTTGATGAATCGATTGTTCACAAAGAAGAATTGCTCCCCTCGCGTCTTCTTCGCATATTCTGGACGACCCACATAGCCCTTGATACTAACGTAGTTGGTGTTTTCTTCGCAGGCTGCTAATTGCTCGCGGTAGGTTTTGCCGAACAAATCCACGATTCGCTTACCCAGCTTTTCAACGGGGAGGGAATAGGTTTCTTGCTCATTTTGGATCAGAGAGAACTTGATCTCCGGATTGGCTAATGCAATGCGTTGGAATTCGTCCAAAATATGGCGCATCTCCACCGGATTTGATTTCAAGAAATTGCGTCTAGCTGGGATGTTGTAGAATAGATTTTTGACCAAGATGGACGTCCCTTTATGGGCTGCAACCTGTTCATTGGCCTTCAGCACAGAGGCTTCCATGCGGATTAAGGTACTTAATTCATCCTCCTCTCGTCTTGTCTTTAATTCGACCTGGGCTACGGAGGCGATTGAAGCTAAAGCCTCCCCTCTGAATCCCATCGTTCTAATCGCAAAAAGGTCTTCGGCCTTACTAATCTTAGAGGTGGCATGTCGTTCAAAACACATCATCGCATCTTGCGGTGACATTCCTGCGCCATCATCGAGGACTTGGATACTGACTTTCCCGGCTTCTTTTACTATCAGCTGGACAAAACTAGCCCCAGCATCAATGGAATTTTCCATCAATTCCTTTACTACAGAGGCTGGTCGCTGCACTACCTCCCCCGCCGCAATTTGATTTGCGATGGCATCAGGAAGCATTTTGATCAGATTGTGCATAAATGAATGAGGAAATGAGTGGACAAAGATAAGGTATTAAACAAAAAAAAGGGAATGTTGCCATTCCCTTTTTTCGTAAGATAGGTTGGGTTGAATTACTTCAATTCAACTTCAGCACCAGCTTCTTCTAAAGTTTTCTTCAAACCTTCAGCTTCGTCCTTAGTTACACCTTCTTTTACTGCTTTAGGAGCAGCATCTACTACGTCTTTAGCTTCTTTCAAACCTAAACCAGTTAAGTCTTTCACTAATTTAACGATAGCTAATTTGTTAGGACCAGAAGCCTTCAAGATTACATCGAAAGATGTTTTCTCAGCAGCAGCCTCACCACCGTCAGCGCCACCAGCTGCAGGACCTGCAACCATAACAGCACCAGCAGCAGCTGGTTCGATACCGTACTCATCCTTAAGGATAGTAGCTAATTCATTTACTTCTTTTACAGTTAAGTTCACTAATTGTTCAGCGAACGCTTTTAAATCTGCCATTTTTTGAAAATTTAATTGTTATGAATTAATAATTTATTGGAGTTTTCACTCCGGTAAAACTTGTAAATAATTATGCAGGGCGCTCAGACAAAGTCTTCACGATACCAGCTAATTTCTTCTCACCGCTTAACAATGCTGAAATAACATTTTTAGCAGGCGATTGTAATAAGCCAATAACTTCGCCAATCATCTCGTTTTTCGACTTGATGTTCTCTAGTGCAACTAATTGACTTTCGCCAATGTAGATACCACCTTCGATGGACGCAGCCTTGAATGCAATTTTATCTTTTCCAGCTTCTTTACGGAAGTCTTTGATCAATTTTGCTGGTACTTTAGCATTTTCGGTTGCGAAAATGATACCAGACATTCCTGTCAAAACTTCTGCATCTAAAGAGGAATAATCCGTTCCAGTCTTAGCTAATGCCTTAGAGATTAACGTGTTTTTGAATATTTTGTATTCAACACCTCTCTGATAACATAAGCCACGGAATTGATTTGCTTCGGCCACATTTAAACCGGCTGTACTTGCAATATAGAAGTACGGAGTTGCTGCGAACTTTTCGCTCAACTCATCAATAATCTGATTTTTTTCTTCTCTTGTCATGATTACAATCCAGCTACAGTTCCCTTATCAATAATGATACCCGGAGACATCGTTGATGATAAGTTGATCGATTTAACATAAGTTCCCTTTGCAGAAGACGGCTTTAATTTAATCAACATGTTGATTACTTCTAAAGCGTTATCTACAATTTTATCAGCTCCGAAGGACACCTTACCAATAGAGGTATGGATGATACCAGTTTTATCAACTTTAAAGTCAATTTTACCAGCTTTTACTTCGTTTACTGCTTTTCCTACTTCCAAAGTTACAGTACCTGACTTTGGATTAGGCATCAGACCGCGAGGTCCTAAAACACGTCCCAAACGGCCTAATTTTGCCATCACAGTCGGCATAGTAATGATTACGTCGATATCGGTCCAACCGCTCTCGATTTTTGCAATGTAATCATCTAATCCAACGTGATCAGCACCGGCTGCTTTTGCCTCCTCTGCTTTATCGGGCGTACATAGTACAAGTACACGTACGTCTTTCCCGGTTCCGTGAGGTAGGGCAACCACGCCACGAACCATTTGGTCCGCTTTGCGGGGATCTACTCCTAAGCGAACATCTATATCCACTGAGGCATCGAATTTTGTATAAGAAATTTCTTTCAAAATCTCCGCTGCTTTTTCAAGCGAATACGCTTGCGTTGCATCGTATTTTGAAAGGGCTTCCTTTATTTTCTTCGTAAGTTTTGCCATTACCTTTTAATTAAAATGTTTATTTCTGATGGTTAAATCAGAACGGTTTATCACCAGAAACAGTAATTCCCATTGATCGAGCCGTTCCAGCAATCATACTCATTGCTGCTTCAATTGTAAAACAATTTAAGTCTGGCATTTTAGTCTCAGCGATTACTCGCACTTGATCCCAAGATACTGAACCTACTTTTTTCAAATTAGGTTGAGCTGAACCAGATTTAACTTTCGCTGCTTCCAATAACAAAATCGGTGCAGGAGGAGTTTTTACAACGAAATCAAACGATTTGTCTGCGTAATAAGTAATTAGGACCGGCAATACTACGCCGTTTTTATCTTGAGTTCTCGCATTGAATTGCTTACAGAACTCCATGATATTTAATCCTTTCGAACCTAAAGCAGGACCGATGGGTGGTGAAGGATTGGCTTGGCCACCTTTGCATTGAAGCTTTACGTAGCCAGCTATTTCTTTTGCCATGTTAAAACATCGTTTATTTAGTGAATTAGAGGTTTATCTGCCAATAAGGGTGGAAGCTTCCTTATCTGAATCCCCTCCGGGTGACCTTTCCGCGTAACAATGACGTTCCGGCCCAATCCCCTCTTGAAATTTTCAAAACAGAGATTGCCGCTTTTTAAACGGACTGCAAAATTAGGGCTTTTATTCTATAATACAAATACTTAAGCAAAAAAAAGTCCTGAATTTCAGTTCAGGACTTTCAAGCTTCTCGAAAAGAAGCAATTTATTTTTCTACTTGAGAGTAATTCAATTCAAGTGGAGTATTACGTCCAAAGATTTTCACCATTACAGATAATTTCTTGGTGTTCTCGTGAATCTCTTCTACCGTTCCTTCAAACGTAGCAAAAGGACCGTCGATTACGCGAACTGTCTCTCCTTTAATGAAGTTAACAGAAGCAAATTCCTCGATGGCAGCAGACTCATCTACTTTACCTAAGATACGGTTCACTTCATTTTGGCTGATGGGTACAGGTTTCTTAACGATAACCTTTGTCTTCTTCACTTTACCGCCTTCTACCTTAGTTATCTCAACCTCTTCATTGTTTGCCTGTAAGAATCCGATGACGCTTGGGGTCGAAGTTAAGATATGACTCACTTCTCCAGCTAAGTCAGCTTCTATGATAATGTATCCAGGAATTAAGGTTTTCTCGCGAATGACTTTTTTCCCTTTACGGATTTCGTAAATTTTTTCAGTAGGAATAAGAATTTGAGGAACCGAATCTGACAAGCCTTGGCGTGCTAATTCGTTCTCCATATAGGTCTTTACCTTTTTTTCTTGTCCTGAGATTGCTCTCAAAACATACCATTTAGTCTCTGCCATGGTTGTAACCTATTTATTAAAATGAAGTATAAAATAAATCTAAACCAGATTTGAAGACTAAATCTACCGCACCTACTAATAGAGCGAAGATTAAAGAAGCCACCAAAACTAACACAGAACTCGACTGTAAGTCAGAGAATGTGGGCCAAGTAACGTTTTCTGTTACCTCTGTCCATGATTCTTTGATCAATGATGTTGATTTGCTCATAATTTAACCGATTTCGGTATTTAATTTACTTAGCACGGGCACAAGGATTCGAACCCTGACCAAAGGTTTTGGAGACCTGCATACTACCGTTATACTATGCCCGTAGAAAGGATTGCAAATTTAGCCAAATTTTGACAATTTACAAATCCCCTTCGTATTAATGTTAGATTACCACTGAGAATAGCTTGTGGGTTCTAAGAATTTACGCACCGTCCTAGAGTGGCTGTTCGCATATTTAGGGTCTGCTGAGATTCGCTTCCAATCTGGATTTGTTTGAAATTTTGCCCAGTTTGCATCACGTTCCGCCATGTTTTCAAAGGAAATCATATAGCTTAAGCAAGGCGTATTTTCTCCAGCTAAGACTTCGCCAAAGAAAACATTGTGCAATCCAACTGTGTCAAATATTTTCAATTCCTCGTCGTTGAACATCGCAATTTTGCGTTGCAATGCGTCTTCGTTATATGCCTCATACGTTCTCCATTCGTAGATACGACCTGGATTAGTGACTGGTAATTTTAGGGAGGGGTGTCCTGCAAAGCCTTTGGCCAGATAAATCGATATCTTTTCGAACATCGGCTTGTCCATTCCCACGTTTTCAAAATAGGCTTTTGCTGATTCTTGGTAAGCTGTATTCTTTTCTAATGCGTCTTTGTATCCGGCATAAGATGCTAAAGAAGGAAATGGGATGGCTACCACAACGGTAGCAGGATCTTGTTTTCCATAATCTTTGAAAACTCCCACCTTGGAAACACCATACGAATTGAGGGCTGGGATTAAGGCTTTGGAAAGATAAGACTCTAACAGATTCACATTTCCGCGAAACTTCATCTGGTAGGTTCTGATTTCATAATATTCTTGCGCAGAAACGGCAAAGCTGCACAAGAGAAGCAATAGGAGTAGTTTTTTCATAGATTGGATTGATTTACATTAGTAAGGTACAAAAAAAAAGAGCGGTCATTGACCGCCCTTTTCCGTATAGGCTAATAAAAATTAGTCTAAGATTTCAGTTACCTGACCAGCACCTACTGTACGGCCACCTTCACGAATCGCGAAACGTAAACCTTTATCCATAGCTACTTTGTTCAATAACGTAACATCAATTGTTAAGTTATCACCAGGCATACACATTTCAACTCCTGCAGGTAAAGTAATTTCACCGGTTACGTCTGTCGTACGGAAGTAGAATTGTGGACGGTATTTGTTAAAGAATGGAGTGTGACGTCCACCTTCTTCTTTAGACAAGATATAAACCTCTGCTTTGAATTTAGTGTGAGGCTTCACTGAACCTGGCTTACAGATTACCATACCACGACGGATATCAGTTTTCTCAATACCACGTAACAATAAACCCACGTTATCACCAGCTTCACCGCGATCTAAGATTTTACGGAACATCTCAACACCAGTTACTACTGATTTCAAGTTTTCAGCTCCCATACCTAAGATATCAACACCTTCACCTGAGTTAATAACACCAGTCTCGATTTTTCCTGTTGCAACAGTACCACGACCTGTAATCGAGAATACGTCTTCAACTGGCATCAAGAATGCCTTATCAACATCACGCTTAGGAAGTGGAATCCAAGAATCAACTGCATCCATTAACGCATCGATAGTTGCTACCCATTTAGCATCTCCGTTCAATCCACCTAAAGCAGATCCTTGAATTACTGGAATGTTATCACCATCGAATTCGTAGAATGAAAGAAGCTCACGGATCTCCATTTCAACTAATTCTAATAATTCTGGATCGTCTACCATGTCCACTTTGTTCATGAAAACGACCAATTGAGGTACACCTACTTGGCGAGCCAAAAGGATGTGCTCACGAGTTTGTGGCATTGGACCATCTGTAGCAGCAACTACTAAGATAGCACCGTCCATTTGTGCAGCACCAGTTACCATGTTCTTCACGTAATCCGCGTGACCTGGACAGTCAACGTGAGCGTAGTGACGAGCAGCAGTAGAATATTCTACGTGCGCAGTGTTGATCGTGATACCACGTTCTTTTTCTTCTGGAGCGGAGTCAATGGAAGAGAAATCTTTTTTCTCAGCAAGACCTTTTTCAGAAAGAACTTTAGTGATAGCAGCTGTCAAGGTTGTTTTACCGTGGTCAACGTGGCCAATCGTACCAATGTTAACGTGGGGTTTACTTCGGTCAAAATTCTCTTTTGCCATGATTATTTAGTTTTTAATTTATTATAAAAAGTTTCAAAATGTACGCGTTCAACTGGCCTTACTAATTAGTGGAGCCTTTGAGCAGGATTGAACTGCCGACCTCTTCCTTACCAAGGAAGTGCTCTACCACTGAGCTACAAAGGCATAACCTTGCGGCCTTTCGTTAATCTCTTTCGATTAACTTAAAAACAAAAATATCGCTAAGAGGGATTTCTCCCTTAGCAACATTTTCAATTTTCGAGCGGGAGACGGGGCTCGAACCCGCCACCTATAGCTTGGAAGGCTATCGCTCTACCAAATGAGCTACTCCCGCTTGATGAATTCTCCTGTAAAAAGAACCCCAGGTAATACAAAAATGGTGGGGACAGATGGATTCGAACCACCGTAGGCATTCACCAGCAGATTTACAGTCTGCCCCATTTGGCCGCTCTGGTATATCCCCTTCATTTGTGCTTTCAGTGTAACGTTCCACCGAAATAGTTTGCAAAATTAGCTCATTTTTTCATTTCCGCAAATAGTTCCTTTAAAAATTTCTAATAATTTTTTACAATAATCGGATTCCAAAGGCTAATCCGCGCATTTCTGGACCTTTGCCCGGCTCAAAAATGGGGCTCAAATCATAACTAAAGAACAAATCAGGGAAATGGCGAAGTGCAAATTCTGCCCTCAGGCCATATCGGAAGGGATTTACATATAAATTGCTTGTCTCTTTGCGTAAGTTTCCACTCTCTTCCTCGATCGCTTTTGTCCAGGTATCTAAACGATACGAGATATATCCACCGATCGCAATCATTTGAACCGCTGATTTTTTATCAAAAGCGAAATGGGGCATAATAGGCATGGTCAGGTAAGAAACACTCATCTTATTTTTGCTCATCGCCACCTCTTTTCCTGTGGAGGAAGTAATGGTAGTAAATTCTACCCCATTAGGGCCTTTAGTGGCTATTCGGTTATGGTCAAACATAAAGTTATACCAATCGATTTCTAACCCATACCCTAAGCGGAAGGCTGATTTCTTTCCTTCCGAAAGCGTCACAGAACGGGAGATTTCTAGGCTGGCATACCTGGATCCTGTGGGGTCCAAGGTGAAGTCAGGCAAAGAGGCAGTTGCTACCCCTGATAAAGCGTTTAATCCCAAATAGAGGTTTAATCCTCTTCGGTTGTATAAATTAGGACGCTTGTTTTTAGTAGAATCTTTTCCCCAAATCACTTTTGTCACTTCTTTGCCATCACTATGGTAGACGCCATCCCAAGTCACGTGTGTCTCTTCATTGCCATCTTTTACGTGTATGCCATCTAATCCAACCCGCACCTCTTCTTTTCTTCCTGAATTTTTCCACGACTCTGGACTATCGACTAGCGACTCTCGACTAGTGGCTGAGCCGCGCAGCGGCGACTTGCTTATCGCAATCTTCACCGAACTATTCCCAATCCGAACAGAAATACTACTGTCTCCTTCCGAATCTGTTTTAATAGCTTGTCTAATATTTTGCCAAAGGCTATCACTCAGAAATAGACCCTTTTTCTCGAAGGCACTTTCTAATTCCTCCCGTAAGGTGCGATTAGCCGTTTTTGCTCCCACTAAGGTTTGGTTTCTTTTGTCAATTTTTAAAATCAATGAATCCTGTCTTTCCTTTGCAGAAAGGCTGAATACACTTACTACTAGGCAGATAATAGCGATGAACTTTTTCATATAATTATTGGATTTGTAATGTGCGTTTTAAATTTTCTTCTGTTTTAATATACGTGTTAGCCACGTTATGGATGTTATTTTCAAAAGCGGGATTTCCCTCTTTTAGTTTTTGCCAGTTCACAGGCTCTCCGTCCAGCGCTTGTCTGATTTCGCCCACGATTTTGCCGAAAAGGGATTTTCTGCGTTTTTGCTGTGTAAAAGCTGGTTTCACTTCCTCTTCTTCCATGATGGGGTCGATGTCCAAACGAACGGTGACGATCTCTGGCGATTCCTCCTTCTTCTCGAAAATAGGAACTGCGGTAACCATTTCTTCTTTTGGAGATTCCTCGATTACTGACGCTATGGGATCTGATACATCCGATGTGGGTTGTAAACTAGCATTCGCAAAAGTAGATTTGGTAGCCTTGGTCGGAATAATCAATGGCTCAGAAACAGAAGCTGCAATTTTTTCTACAGGCACTTCCGTTTTTTCGATGACACGCGTCAGCTCTGAGGCTTCGTCCTCAGCAGGCGCATTCCAATTCCAGCTCAAGCCTAGCGCGATTAAAAGCATTGCTGCTGCCGCCCAATAGATAGGGAATCGGCGCGTGGATTTCTCTTCAAGTCTTTCTGGTAACCTCTCTTCCAGGCGCGACCATAATCCCTCGGGGATGTCTTCGGATTTGTTTGAGAGTTGCTCTCTCCATTTTTCATCTACAGAATTCCAATCTTTCATTTTGTAAAGCTGTTAGTTGGTTTTGTAATTGGGCTCTTGCTCGCGATAGTTGCGACTTAGAGGTTCCTTCTGAAATATCTAATAAGAGCGCAATCTCCGCGTGGGAGTAGCCCTCTATGGCATATAAATTAAAAATTGTCCGGTAGCCCGTGGGCAAAGTGGCAATTAAACTTTCGATTTCTTGTACTCCTAATTGCATTAATGTCTCATCTGGATGTGCCAGATCAAAAGCCACATCGATGTCGACTGGGTAACGATTTTTGTTTTTGCGAATGGACATGAGAGCTTCGTTGACCATGATTTTACGAATCCAGCCTTCGAAACTTCCACCACCTTGGTATTGGTCTAGTTTTGCAAAGACTTTGACAAAGCCCTCCATCAACGTATCTTCTGCTTCAGCGCTATTCGTGATATACCGTTTCACCACCGAAAGCATTTTTCCTGCCGATTTTTGAAACAGAAATTGTTGCGCTTGTCGATTGTTATTTCGGCAGGCATTTATCAATTCTGATTCGGACGAGAAGGAGGGTAAACGTTTATTCATATCTAATTCGAATGCAAAGATGGCACAAAGGGTTAAATGGTTGCGTCAGTTTGAAAAGAATTTCAAAATTCCGTTCTTTGCCTAAATTAAAATTATGCCAAACTCAGCGCCCATCGGGATTTTTGATAGTGGAATTGGTGGATTGACTCTGGCGCACGCCATCACGGAGTTGATGCCGCAGGAGAATATCATCTATTTTGGGGATACAGCGCACTTGCCGTATGGCGATAAATCGGCGACGGCGATTCAGGCCTATTCGGTGAAGATTTGCAATCTATTGTTAGAGAAGAATTGTAAGTTGATTTTGATTGCGTGTAATTCGGCTTCGGCGGCGGCCTATGATTTAGTGAAGGCCTATGTGGGGACGAAGGCCAAAGTAGTAAATGTAATTGACCCGGTGATTGCGTATTTAGATCAAAACTGGGAAAACAAAACGCTCGGCTTAATCGGGACAAAGCAAACGGTGAATTCGGGTATATACGCGAACAAAGCGGAAGCATTGGGAAAGAATATCCACATTAAGTCTTTGGCAACCCCTTTATTAGCACCCATGATAGAGGAAGGCTTCTTTTCTCACACCATTTCGGAGCAAATCATTAAAGAATACCTAGCACAGCCAGCTTTACAGGGAATTGAAGGCTTAATCTTAGGCTGTACCCACTATCCGCTCATAAAGCCGCAAATTGATGCCTACTACCAGGGAAGCATTCCAGTGATTGATACGTCCATTATCGTCGCGGAGGAAATCAAACGAATTCTAACGACAGAGGATATGTTGCACACAGGCAAGGAATCGAGTCGTCAATTCTATGTGTCGGATTACACGGATTCTTTCGAAAAGTCTACCCAAATCTTCTTCGGGAAGGCCATCAAACTAACACAATATCCTATCTGGGATTAATCTAGATTTTTACTGAAAAGTTGAGATACTTTTTGACGTAACTGCAATTTAGCTAGGCGAGCTTGCTGCTCTTGTTTGCTTTGGCGAAACCATAAAAAAGCAATCGCTGCTACGATTAAATAGGGCGCTGATAATAGATACAAAATTCCTGTATTCAAGCCCGTCGCAATATTACTGCGGCCATTTGATATGGTACTTTCCACCGTCGTACGGCACATCGCACACTGCGCTACCGCATCGATTTGCGTGAAAAGAACTAAAGCCACCAAGATGAATAACTTCTTATACATAATAAGGGGAAATCATAAGGTAAACAATGACACCTGAAACCGATACGTATAACCAGATAGGGTAGGCCCATTTCACAATGGCTTTGTGCGCAGGAATATTATCTGTTACCGCATAATAAATAGCTTTCAAAACTAAGCGAACCACACCGATTGAAAGCACGATGTGGGAAATCAATAAGAAATAATACACGGGACGAATCCAACCTTCGCCACCAAATGGGGTAGATGGATTAGAAATATGGTATAGAATATACAGCACTAGGAATAATGAACCTTGTAGAAAGGCGGCACCCATCGCTTTACGGTGTCCGCTAATACTCCCATTCTTTATGGCGATTAAACCAATCACTAAGCTTAAGGCAGTCGTTGAATTCAGTAAGCCAATCACGTGAGGCAATACTTTGGTCCATTGACCTAAGTAAATTTTCGTTTGAATTCCGATCAAAACAGCTACTGCCACCGGAATAGCTACCGAAAGCACATTAATTAATTGATCGTTTTTTTTAGTTGCTTCCATCGTTTTTACTCGTTGGTGTATATGCTTTTTAATACTTTGATTTCGACTAGTAATCGATCTACTTCTTTTTTATCTGTTCCGTCATAAAATCCACGGATGATTCCTTCTTTGTCTACTAATACTAACCGCTCAGAGTGGATAAATGTTTCATCCGGATTCTTAATTGCTGCATCATATTCTGAGGCATCAGCTAAGGGAACGTGGAAGCCTTTTAAAACCAACGGATAAATAACCTTCTTTTCTCCCGTCAAAAAATACCATTGCCCTCCGTTCGCATCGAAGCGTTTTGCATAGGCTGCTAACTTTTCCGGCTGATCAAATTTAGGGTCTACCGAAATAGAAAGTAATTGAACCTCGGGATCTTGGTGAAAAGTATCTTGAACGCGACTTAGCTGCGAGGTAATTTTAGGGCAAATCGTGGTGCAGCGAGTAAAGAAGAAACTAGCCACGTAGATTTTGCCCTTTAAGCTGTTCGAGTCGAATGGCTTGCCCGTTTCGTCCGTTAGGGAGAAGGGTGGAATGGTCTGGAAAACCGTATCCATCTCCGCTTCATTCCAACGAGGGTTTAGGCGTTTTGCCATTTTAATCTCTCCCGTCGTCGAATCGATGGCTGGTACATAGCGAGGAAGACTAAAATGATTTGTGCCAAATGTCTTCAGCCCTAAATAAACAAAGACAGGCAATATTAATACGAGAAATAATACGCCTGTCTTTTTATTCATTATCCAAGAAGGAAATTAAAATCAATATAAGTGACCACCTTCATAGATCAAGGCTACTAAAAGCCATACCACGAAAAGTGTAGGGATCAAAACCATCCAAATCAAGGATTTCACTTCATGCTTTAAGTGCATGAATTCACCTACGATATAGAATGCCTTAACGATTGTCATTCCACAGAAGATTGCTACACGTAATGTGCTAGCTGCCATCGTAAAGGCAATAACGAATTCAATCGCCGTTAAGATCAATAAAATCCAAAACGTTTTCCAAATAGCGCCTGTGTTAGGAGGTGCAATTTCTTTTTCTGAGGTTCCGTGTGCTGCGTGCGAAGCCATATATAAATCAATTATAAGATTAAACTAAATAGAAGAAGGTAAATACGAATACCCAAACTAGATCGACAAAGTGCCAGTAAAGACCTACTTTCTCCACCATTTCATAATGACCTCTACGCTCATATACACCGGTAGCTGCGTTGAAGAAAATCAAAACGTTCAAGAGAACTCCAGAGAATACGTGCGTTCCGTGAAAACCAGTGATAAAGAAGAATAAGTCTGCAAAAGCTGGAGGGCCGTATGGATTACGAACTAAATTCGCGCCTTCTATCGGCGTACTAACGCCATCGATGATTTGCTTAGCAGCTAAGGTTAAATCTTCTGGACCGTGGATAAAGTGACCCCACTCCCAAGCTTGAGAACCTAAGAATGTAAAACCACCTACGATCGTCCAAAGCATCCATTTTTCTACATCCTTACGATCACCGCGGTGACCAGCTTCTACCGCTAATACCATTGTTACAGATGACGCGATCAAGATGAAAGTCATGATACCTACGAATACTAACGGCAAGGATATGCCGTGTAAGAAGGGTACTGCCTCAAAAACTTTTTCTGGAATAGGCCAGTGAGTTGTTGCAAAATAAAAATCTTGAGGCGTTCCTTGCCAAGCTGGTTGGCTGAAACGAATCATTCCGTACGTAATCAAAAGGGCAGAGAAAGTGAAGGTGTCCGATAAAAGGAAGAACCACATCATCAATTTTCCATAACTAGCTTTTAGTGGTTCAGAACCACCTTGCCATGATAAATTTTCTGGAACCGCTGGGGCAGCGTGTGCTACTGACATAGGGATAAGCTTAATTGTTAATCAATAAAAATACAAATAAATAAAGCCACAAAGCATCTAAAAAATGCCAATAGGTGGCGCAAATCTTAATCTGTGTCAATTGCTTTGCGTTTATCTTCAATCTAAAGGCCGCCACTAAGGCGAAAATTAGAACGACTAGGCCTGAAACAAGGTGTAAGCCGTGTAAACCTGATAAAACATACACAAAAGAACCAGAGGGATTACCAACAAAATAAACGTTCATTTCCACTAATTGGATCCAACCGTAAAATTGCATTACTAAAAAGAGTAATCCGAGCACAAAAGTAATAGAAATACTCATTCGAAGTGCATTAAATTGGTCTTTTTTTGCTGCTAATAAGGAATAATGCATCATAATACTACTCAAAATTAAAACGCCTGTGCTATAGCTAAATAAACTAGGCATTTCGAATTCTACCCAGTTTCCTTCCGCTTTTCTAACCAGGTAAGCTGAAGTGAAGGCTGCGAATAACATGATGATGGAAACGATGAATAACCACATCGTAAAAATTTTCGGGTTGACCGAACGGGTTTCAGCCGGTTCGATCACATTCTCTGTTGATTTCATGATTTAAACTTTATCAAATAATAAGGCAATTTGTATGATGATTAAATAGAAAAAGGAGCCAAACATCATCCACTTTGCGGCCTTATCTGTCGGACGCATCATGAGGTAGAAGGTTTGGCATAAAAATAGAATTCCAGCTACCACCGTGATGATCGCAGATTGAATTCCTGTGATGTGCAGTAAATACGGCACAAATCCCAAAGGCACTAAAAAGAGCGTGTAAATCATAATGGTGAAAGCCGTCTTAATGTCTTTCTTTCCATCATTGGGTAACATCTTAAATCCAGCCTTGCGGTAATCCGCATCGGCCACCCAGGCGATCGCCCAGAAGTGCGGGAATTGCCAGAAAAATTGAATCGCAAACAAGATACCTGGTTCCCAACCAAAATGTCCGGTCGCTGCCACCCAACCAATCATGGGAGGAAAGGCTCCTGGGAACGCTCCTACAAATACAGAGATTGGGCCTACGCGCTTTAAGGGTGTGTATACATAGCCATATAAAATATAGGATAGTAGTCCTACCGCAGCCGTTTTCCAGGTGAAATAGCTTAATAGCCCAATAGCGATGACAGCTAACACATAACCGAAATTCCTGGCTTGAGCCGGCGTTAAGGTTTGGGTAGGCAGTGGGCGCTTCGCCGTACGCTTCATCAATTTATCGAATTCAATTTCTTTCAATTGATTGACGATGTTCGCCGCTCCGGTTAATACAAAACCCGCTAAGGAGATCAAGAATATACCCAGCGGCTTGTGATCGATAGGTGCCAGTAAATACCCAAACGTGCCCGAGAAGGCTACCGTCATAGATAGTCTCGATTTTAAGAGGGCGATATAAGGTTTTACAGACGACATTTAGGCGTTTTTAGTTTGTATCCAAGAGCTGATGTGCCAGCCGATTAATACTAATGAGATTAATAGGTGCACCGCTTGACTCCCTAAGGGTAGTGCGAAGTAGGCCATCAAAATTCCAGTTCCCAGAGAAATACTGATTAAAATGAGCACTCCTTTACGGTAGGTTTGCAGTGGACTTTCAGCCAACTTCTTCCAAAGAATCAGGTGGCATAACAAGATCACCCAAGAGAAAGTTCTGTGAATGATATAGCCGAGGTCTAGGTTGGCGACCCATTGGTCTTTAGAAGTTTCCCCTAAAGCCTGAATAATGTGATCCATATTCTCCCGCACTTGGGTGCCTAAGATAATTTGGATTAAAACGACAAGCAAACTTACCCCAATCCACTGGCGATTCACCAGTGATATAACCTCTGAGGAAGATTGATTGTTTAGTGCTTTCACTAAAAAATAGATGACCCCGATGGACAACAACATATGTGCAGTCACTACGCCTGGCAGTAAGAATGAGTCCACTACATATTTTCCTAATACGGCATTCGCTAAGATCAACAATAGGCCTGCCAAAGTAGGCAAGAATACGTTTCGACCTTCTTTATACGCTAAAACAGTCGTGATTAAAACAATAAGCCCTGTTAAGGCACCTAACAAACGATTGATGTATTCAATCCAGGTCTTCGTGGCATTGAACGTAACTTCTCCGTGTAGTTTCTCCTTATATATTACTTCGTAATGTAGGGGTAACTCCTCCACTTTCGTAGGGGGGATGAAACGTCCAAAACACTTAGGCCAATCCGGGCATCCCATTCCTGATCCTGTACTGCGAACGATACCGCCAGCGAGGATAAGCAAATAAATGCTCAGGAGTGAAAGGATTGCGAATTTTCTAAAGACCATTTTTGGGGTAAAAAAAAGATGCATCTAAATGAGATTCATTCGGATGCATCTTTGATTGTTAAGTTTAATTAACGGTTATAACTTTCGTTTTGCGCGCCTAATAAACCATCGATATCTTTTTCTTTTGCAATTTCTGCTTCTTCCTCAGGAAGGTTAGAGCTTTTAGTTGCTGAGAATGGTACGTTTTGTGGAATGAAATCTTGCTCTGCACCTGGCTTCGAATAATCATATGGCCAACGGTAAACAGCTGGTATTTCGCCCACCCAGTTTCCGTGTTCTGGATTAATCGGTGCAGTCCATTCTAATGTATTAGAGTTCCAAGGATTTTGTGGAGCTAACTTCCCTTTAAAGATAGAGTAGAAGAAGTTCCAAGCAAAGATCGCTTGAGCAGTAAACGTTATGATCGCCGCAATCGATATAAATGCGTTCATATCTGTAAAGGCAGCTGCTCCGTCATTTCCTACCGCTGTAAACGAGTAATAACGACGTGGGAAACCTGCGATACCGATGTAGTGCATTGGGAAAAAGACCATGTAAACGCCTACGAATGTGAACCAGAAGTGAATGTAACCTAAGGTCTTGTTCATCATACGACCAAACATCTTAGGGAACCAGTGGTAAACGCCAGCCATCAATCCGAAGAAGGATGCCGCACCCATTACTAGGTGGAAGTGAGCTACTACGAAATACGTATCGTGTAAGTTGATATCTAAAGCAGAGTTCCCTAAGATGATACCCGTTACACCACCCGAGATGAATAGTGACACAAGACCGATCGAGAACAACATCGCTGGAGTAAAAATCAAATTACCTCTCCAAAGTGTAGTAATGTAGTTAAACGCCTTCACCGCAGATGGTACCGCAATGATTAAGGTTAAGAACATAAATACCGAACCTAAGAATGGATTCATACCTGTTACGAACATATGGTGAGCCCATACAATGAACGCAAGCACGGTAATACCCATCATCGAACCAATCATCGCACGGTATCCGAAGATAGGCTTACGAGAGTTAGTCGCAATAATCTCAGATGTCATACCTAAAGCTGGTAGCAATACGATATATACCTCTGGGTGACCTAGGAACCAGAATAAGTGCTGGTACAAGATCGGAGAACCACCCATGTTAGGAAGTGCTTGTCCTTGAATGTAGATCTCAGATAAGTAGAATGAAGTACCGAATGAACGGTCAAAGATCAATAATAATGCAGCTGATAAAAGTACAGGGAAAGATAACAATCCTAGTACAGCTGTGAAGAAGAATGACCAAATAGTCAATGGCATCTTCGTGAATGTCATACCACGTGTACGCAAATTGATAACGGTACAGATGTAGTTAATACCACCCATTAAGGATGAAATGATAAAGAAGGTCATGGACGTTAACCACATGGTCATTCCCAATCCAGAACCTGGCATTGCTTGAGGCAGAGCAGATAAAGGTGGATAGATTACCCAACCACCTGATGCAGGACCGGTCTCTAAGAATAGTGACGCAAACATGATCATAGATGACAAGAAGAAGAACCAATAGGATAACATATTAATGAATCCTGAGGCCATATCTCGGGCTCCAATTTGCAATGGAATCAAGAAGTTAGAGAAGGTTCCTGAAAGACCCGCCGTTAATACAAAGAATACCATAATGGTACCATGCATCGTCACAAGGGCTAAATAAAATTCTTTATCTAGTTTACCACCTTCATCGATCCATTCGCCTAAAATAGGACGTAACCAATCTAATTGCATATCAGGGAAACCTAATTGCAAACGAAAGATGATGGAAAATGAACCTCCAATGAACGCCCAAAGGATACCTGAAATCAAGTATTGTTTCGCGATCGTTTTGTGATCTGTCGAGAACACATACTTGGTCCAAAAGTTTAACTCATGGTGCTCATGTTCATGATCATGTGAGTGATCGTGGGTGTGAACTTCTTCAGCGTGTGATGTTGCAGTTGACATATGAATTTATTTTCTTCTGTTCGTTGTTAAATTAGTTTACACTTACGGCTTCTTCTGCTGGAGCAGCTGCGCTATCTACCGCAACTGGTTCCATAGGAATATATTTAGATGCTTTTGATTTTAAGTTATCAGGAACCTTAGCTAAATACGTAGGATTGGTAGCTAAGAATGGCTTTTGCTCCGCACACCATTTAGCATAATCTTCTGGCTCATCTACGAATACAGTAATAGCCATACCAAAGTGACCACGGCCACAAACCTCCGTACAGTTTAACTTAAAGTTGAAATCTTTCTTACCTAGTTTAGCACGCATCTCATCCGTAGACATGTTAGGTGTGAACCAGAATTTAGTAGGCATACCTGGAACCGCATCCATTTTCACCCGGTGGAATGGCAAGTATACGGAGTGTAAAACGTCTTGAGCGTGAATCTTTAACAAGACTGGCTTTCCTTTCGGAAGGTGAAGCTCAGTAGCTGTAAAGTCATCAAAAGAGTGCTTATCTGTAAAATCAATACCGATGTTGTTTGTCTCGTCGATTAACTTGTAGTTGTAGTTTCCTAATTGGTTATCATCTACTCCGGCGTAACGTACATACCAGCCAAACTGGTGACCTGTGATTTCGATTACCACGGCATCACTCGGTGCTTGAGAAGTAATATCTCTCCATGTTCTCCAACCGGTGAATACTAAAATCGCCATGACGATAGCTGGAATAACCGTCCAAATTAATTCTAATTTGTGGTTAACCGGGTAGAAAGTCGCCTTTCTATTTTTGTTGTAACGGTATTTGAAAGCAAAGTATAACAACAAGGTATTTGAAGCAAAAAAGGCTAACGTTACAACCGCCATGGATATCCAAAACATACTATCTGTTTTCAGACCATGTTCTGAAGCAGCTATGGGTAAAAAATCAGGCTGAGCTACTAAAAATGACCAAACACCGGCAATGGTACCCAATGCCCAGAAGATAATCATTCCATAAGCATTCGCATTATTATTTGAATCTACAGCTGAATCTGTATTTTCTTCTCTTGCTAATGATTTATTTAACTTAATACTTTTGCTGATTACATTAATCGCAAGAGCAAAGAAGATAACTGATAAAAGACCTATTAGGTAAAACATAATCTTTATTTAAATAGAAGTTCAAAAATTAAATATCGTGGTGCAACGCTTCAGTCAAGAATGGGTGGTTTTTCGCCACTAAACTTGCTTTAGTTAATTCGTCAGAGATGACATAAATAAACGCTGAAGCGAAAACAGCAACCATCCCAAATTCTACTAAACCGTATCCACCATGCTTTCCAACTACACCTGGCATGATCATTTGGTAAAAATCAATATAGTGACCCACAATAATTAAGAAAGCTGCGATCTTTAAAAAGATACGAGTTCTCTTCGCATCACGTGTCATTAGAACTAAGAAGGGTAACAAGAAGTTTAAAATTACCATTAAAATTTCTGATGTCTTGTAAATTTTATTGTGGCCTTCCCAACGCTCTAAGAAATAGATCGTTTCTTCCGGTAAATTAGCATAGTAGATCAATAAGAATTGCTCGAACCAAACATAGGTCCAGAAGATAGAGAAGGCGAACATAAACTTACCTAAATCGTGTAAATGGTTCTCATTTACATACCCCATTAGGCCTTTGTCCTTCAAATATAAAATGGCTAATACGATTACTGCATACGTAGTCACGTGCCAGGATGCAAACATATACCATCCGAACATCGTTGAGAACCAGTGCGTATCGATAGACATCACCCAGTCCCAAGCGAAGACCGAACTTGATGCACCAAAGATTACGATGAACGCAGTACCAATTTTAACTAATTGATTAAAGTATTCTGTTCCGCCATTTAAATCTTCTTCTAATGATTTTTTACGTAACATTTTCCAAAGAAGAATCCACAAACCACCAAACACAACTAAACGAATTAAGAAGAAGTTCTTATTCAAATAACCCGACTTACCAGCAATGATTTTGTCATAGTTTTCGTTTCCTACTTCCGTTACACCATGGTGCATCCAGTGGAAAATTACATCTCCTTTAAAGAAGAAAACCAAGATCAAGATAGGTAATGAAATGTATAAGAACTTAGGGAAAGCCTCAGGAACGCGCTTCATGACAGAAGACCAGCCTGATTTAGTTAAGTATTGTAATGAAACAAAGAACATACCCACTACAGCGATACCCGTAAAGAAAACAGCATTTAACCAAACGTTTGCCCAAATACGGTTTGTCCAATCGTAGTGCTCTTCCACTCCAGCTTGGTGAGAAACCGCACCACCTGATACATGCTCAGCTGCTGCCTCGTGTCCCGCTTTCACTGCATCATGTCCTGCTGCCGCTACCTCGTGACCACCTGCTTCTCCTTTAGATAAAAGGTAAATACCAATAACTAAAGCAACAACGCCTGCGATGAAAGCATAAATAATTCGCTTCTTGCCTTCTGAGGTAAACTCAAAATGCTCCTCTACGTTTGCTGGGGAAAAATGTGAATGTCCCGCCATTTTATTCTCTATTTTAAATGAATTAATTTAAATCTTATTGTTTTTGTAACTCATGTACATAAAGTACGATCTTCCAACGGTTCTCTGATGAAATCTGTGAGCCGTGAGGCCACATACGTCCTTTACCGTGTGTAATTACGTGGTAGATATGTCCGTCATTTACGTCTTTTAAGGCATCACTTGAGTATACAGGAACCCCTTTATACGCTTTAGCTACTAAACCATCGCCTTTTCCACCTTCACCATGGCAGTGTTGGCAGAAACGCTCGTATTGTAATTTCCCTGCTTCGATATTTTCTGGTGTTGCAGCTAACGGGTTTTTCAACAAGGCGGCAGAGTAAGAAAGACTATCACTTGGAACTGTTTTTGCTAATAATTCTTGTGCTAAGTAGGCCTTTTTCAAGCTATCTGCACCGGTATATTTTTTACGAGGAATCGTGCCACTAACAGGCACACGCATGTTTATACCTAATGGATTGATTGTATTGGTGTCACCTGCTAATTGGGTTAATGGCTCGTAACCTACCGAATTATACATATTAGGTGCGTATTCCGTCCCTGTATCATTCGGGTCTGTTCCACAAGAGAAAAGACTTACCGTTAGTCCGGCTAGTAAAGTGAATTTATGAATAGGATTGAACATATCTTCTTGAGAATTATTCGTTTAATTATTTAACATTTACTTCAACTGCTCCTGAATCCTTCAAGGCTTTCTTGATGTCAGCTGCGCTTACTTTATTTTTATCCACATTGATCGCCATCACAAATTTATCATCTGTCGTCCGAATATCTAATGGAAGGGTCTTATTGCCCGGCCATAAATCATTGGAGATACAGAAAGTAGATACAAGGCCAAAAGCTGTGAATAATACCGTTCCTTCAAACGCGATTGGAATCCAGTTAGGAAGCGCAAAGAAGTCTTTACCCCCGATAATCATAGGCCAGTCAAATACCATGGTATAACTGATCAAGGAAAAGGTACAGATCATCCCTAAAGTACCGAACATAAATGCCGCGATAGGTAAGCGGGTACGCTCATGTCCTACGGCTACGTCTAATCCGTGAATAGGAAATGGAGAATATACATCTTCTACTTTGATTCCTTTGGCTTTTACCGCACTTACTGCATGCAAAACCTCATCCTCATCGTCGTATACTCCCAAAATGTAGTTAGTTGTCGAACTCATATTGTTTTAATTTCGAAATTGCTAAATAGAATTACTCTTCAGTTTTTTTTGTTGGCTTAATTCGTTTAATCGTAAACTCTGTCGAAACGCCCTTCATTACCGCCTTCACTTCCGCCATGTTTACCACCGGTAAAAACTTAGCGAATAAGAAGAATAAGGTAAAGAATAAACCGAATGAGAAGATATAATCACCAATATCATACATCGTAGGAGAGAACATCGCCCAAGAGGATGGTAAATAATCACGGTGTAAAGACGTCACGATAATAACGAAACGCTCAAACCACATACCTACGTTTACTACGATAGATAAGAGAAAGGATACCATCAAGTTCGTGCGTATCGCCTTTGACCAGAATAATTGCGGAGAGATAACGTTACACGTCATCATCATCCAATATGCCCACCAATATGGACCAGTAGCCCGGTTAATGAAGGCGTAACTTTCATATTCCACACCGGAATACCAAGCAATAAAGAATTCAGTTAAATAAGCGATACCTACTACTGAACCCGTTACCGTGATAACGATGTTCATCATTTCGATATGCTCGATTGTGATATAGTCTTCTAATTTGAAAACCACACGTGTGATTAACAATAAGGTTTGTACCATCGCGAAACCAGAGAAAATCGCACCCGCTACGAAGTAGGGAGGGAAGATCGTCGTGTGCCATCCTGGGATAACAGACGTCGCAAAGTCCATCGATACAATCGTGTGAACCGAAAGTACAAGTGGCGTAGAGATACCTGCTAAGATTAGGGACATGTACTCATAACGCGCCCAAGTCTTAGAAGAACCTGTCCAGCCTAAGCTGAATAAGCCATACCAGAACTTGCGTCCTGCTGTAGTCGCACGGTCACGAATGGTTGCCAAATCCGGCACAAGACCCATATACCAGAACAATAAAGAAACGGATAAATAAGTAGAGATCGCAAAAACGTCCCAAACCAAAGGAGAGTTAAAATTAACCCATAAAGAACCATAGGTATTAGGAAGTGGTAAAGCCCAGTGAGCTAACCAAGGACGGCCCATGTGAGCTAAGATAAATGATGCAGCACAAAGTACGGCAAAGATTGTCATCGCCTCCGCAGAACGGTTAATGGAAGTTCTCCATTTTTGACGGAACAATAATAATACGGCAGAAATCAAGGTTCCCGCGTGACCGATACCCACCCACCAAACGAAGTTCGTGATATCCCAAGCCCAACCTACGGTTTTATTTAATCCCCAAACGCCAATACCTTGCCACCAAGTGTAGAAAAGGCAATAAGCACCATAAATGAATACAAGACAAGAGATTCCGAATGCAATTTTCCATTCTTTTGTAGGTTCTCCCTCTACTTGCTTGCAAATATCGTGGGTAACATCGGAATAAGATTTTCCACCAGTAACTAGTTTCTCTCTTATGGGTGATACAACGTGCGACATATTTTTATTTACTGTTTTACGATTAAAAAATTATGCTTTTTTAGCATCCTTGT
>CANLVU010000030.1 GCA_947494535.1 Cytophagaceae bacterium | reverse complement strand
GATCATCCTCAGCAACTAAAATTTCAGGCGTTTTAGACATAGGGCAAATAGATTTCAAATGTACTTCCTTCTCCTAATTTACTTTTTACAGTCACTTTACCTTCGTGGGCTTCGACAATTTTCCGCACATAGCTTAGGCCTAATCCGAAACCTTTCACATTGTGCACATTCCCCGTAGGCACCCGGTAAAAGGCATCAAAAATATTGTTAAGCGCTTCTTTCGGCATTCCCATTCCTTGGTCTTTCACAGCTATTAAAATGCCTTGATCCTGAGGATGGGCATCGATTTCGACTTGAGGATTGGAGGGGCTATACTTCACCGCATTATCCAATAAATTATTTAATACATTAGAAATATGTACCTCATCGAGTGAAATAGAGGCTGGTAAATCCGCTAAATGTAAGGTTAAGTTCCCGTTAACGGAATCAAGCAATGGCCCATTTATCTCCGCTACCTGATGTATTAAGGCCGCCAAATCGACAGACTTGCGCTTGAGAGTGATCTCTTCACGCTCCATTTGGGCGGTCTGTAACACGCGTTCCACCTGCTGTCCTAATCGGGTATTCTCCTCTTTAATAATGCCCAGATAACGCAGCACTGATTCATTTTTCCCAGGCTTCAATTCTTCTTGTAACAACTGAGTCGCTAGAGATATAGAAGTAATAGGCGTCTTAAACTCGTGGGTCATGTTATTGATGAAATCATTTTTCACTGTTGCCAGTTTCTTTTGTCTCAAAATGGTCAATACCGCGAAGTAAAAACAGCCGATCATCACAAGTAACAACAAACCTGATCCGGCTAAACTTAGACCCATCGTTTGCCAAATAAAGGCAGCACTATCTGGAAAATAAATTTTCAAGACATTTTTTGAGGGATGTAGATCATTCGGGAATAAATCCGCTTCAAATACTTTCCTTTGGTCTTTAATTTCTGAAGATGAAGTATAAATCCACGATTTAGGCGAATTTTGAATACCAAAAGAATAGGCTAACTCGACACCCTTGTCATGTAATTCTTTTTGAATCAAACTATCCAAGTAGGCCGGTTGAAGACGCTGCAGAATCGGCCTCTCCTTGAATAAAAAGTCAGAAAATACCTCTTTCGCTAACTGGGTTTTCTTAAGTACTTTTTCCAAATCCGCACGCTCTGATTTTTCTTTCTCCAGTTTTTTTAATGACTGGGAATTTTTATCCTCTTGACTCGGATTCTGACGATCAGGTCGACGTCTCATTTTTAGCAGCGCTTTCATTTGTTCCCGCTTAAACATCCGATTCATAGCCGCCTGCGCCTTTAGGCGTTGACGCGTATCTTCCGGATCTTCATCTACCGTATATTCTTCCGTTACCTCAGCCAGTTGCCCATTAGGTAACATGAATGATTTTTGAACAAATACGACTTGTTGCTGGGGAGGTAACAGGATAGGATGCTCTTCCGCAGAGGCACTTTCCGTTACAGGAAAGGGCTTAACCTTCTTTTTAGGTTTAATAGGAGGATTTGCAGCTATGGCATCAAGCTTTTTTTGACGCTCAGCAATGACCAAAATTTCCTGTTTTTCAAGCTTTCTTACTACTTGCTCGAGACTGTTACGGACGTCTTTGGCAAAATTCTCTCGCTTCGTTTCTAACATAAAACGCAACCAATAGGCCTGAAACCCAATTAATCCTAACAGGGCAAAAGACATCAAGGCAATCAATAAGCGTATTTTACGTTTCGACATAAGGCCAAATAATTGAATGCAAATGTAAGAGATAAAAAGCAGCCGCTCATCACATTAACACTCTTTAACATTTTCGATACAAAGGCTTTTCGTAAGTTTGCACCGGATCAAAAACCAAATTTCATGAAATACCTATTCATTACCGCTTTAGCCGTTTGCATGTCAACAACCGCTTTTGCACAAGAAAAGAAAGAAGCTACTGTTAAAATTATTATCAATGAAAACGGTAAAGAGAGTGTCATCGAGAAAAAATTCTCTGACTTAGACAAAGCGGATGCTGAAGCTAAAAAATTAAGCGACTCTTTAGAAATCACCGTAAATACCTCGGGTGGCAAGAGAAAAATCATTCGAATGGATGTAAACAAATCTCATTCAACGATTTCAGACCAGCCAGGCAATGTCATCATCGAAAGAATCGAAGGAGGCCCTCAGGGTGGTGCGGACAAGCGTGTGATCATTCGTAGAGGTGGACCAGGAATGGCGCCAGCAGCGCCAGCAGCACCTGGAACACATTCAGGGGACGCAAAAGTAATGATCTTCCGTGGAGAAGGTGGGCCAGAAGGAATGCCGAAGGAATTCTCCTTTGAAATGGATGGCCCAATGGGCAGACCGGGCATGAAAATGAAAGGCTTAAAGAAAATGATGAAGGAGAATGGATCTAAAACCATCCAAGGCCTTTCAGGAAAGCAAAATCAACCATTTAATGGCAAATTAAATGTTCGCTTTAAGGCTCCTACAAAAGGAAATGTGAACATTGCCGTTTCTGATGTAAACGGAAAAGAAATTGCTACAGAAACAGTGAAAGATTTCCAAGGGAATTATTTAGGTCAAATTGACTTAAAGAAAGCCGGTGCTGGAATTTATTTCTTACGCGTTACGCAAGGAAATGACGGAGCTGTTAGAAGAGTAGAAATAAAATAATCCGCCTACCTTTTGAAAATGAAAAAGCCTGGAGATTTATTTCCAGGCTTTTTCTGTTTTATTACTTGCCCATATTGTAGAGGACAAAGGCGTAAGAATCTGCCGTCAGTTCAATCAGCTTCGCTGTGTTCGAAGAACCGTGACCACTATTCGTATCAATCCGAATAATCATGGGCTTAGCAGCTGTATTCTTCTCTTGAAGCGTTGCCGCATATTTGAAGGAGTGAGCTGGTACCACGCGGTCATCGTGATCTGAAGTGAAGACCATGGTGGCAGGATAGTTCGTTGCCTTAATATTGTGCAAGGGCGAATAGGCAAGCAATGCTTTGAATTCATCTGCATTATCGCTGCTGCCGTAATCTGCGACCCAGTTCCAGCCGATGGTGAATTTTTGGAAACGTAACATATCCATAACTCCTACACCAGGTAATGCCGCCGCGAATAAATCTGGACGCTGGTTAATCGCTGCACCCACCAATAAGCCACCATTTGAACGACCTGAAGCTGCTAAATAGGAAGGCGACGTGTATTTCTCCCGAATCAAATATTCTGCACCCGCTATGAAATCATCAAACACATTCTGTTTTTTCAATTTCATACCAGCTTCGTGCCATTTCTCGCCATACTCGCTACCACCTCGTAAATTCGCCACCACATAGATACCTCCTTTTTCTAACCAAGGAATTAAACTTGCAGAAAATGAAGGAGTAGAACTGATATTAAATCCACCGTAACCATACAGAATCGTTGGATTTTTACCGTTCATCTGAATCCCCTTTTTGCTCACAATGAACATAGGTACTTGGGTGCCGTCTTTCGAAGGATAGAATTTTTGAACAACGCTATAATCCGATGGATCGAAGGCTAATGTAGGTTTTTGGAAAACAGTTGACGTTTTTGCCTGTAAATCATAGCGGTAAATCGTAGGAGGGAAATTGAACGAAGAATAGGTATAAAAAGTAAATTTATCCTCTTTCTCTCCTCCAAATCCACCCGCATTACCTAAGCCAGGCAAACTAACAGAACCCAAGGATTTCCCTAGATAATCAAAGATCGTTACGCGAGACGTCACATCTTTTGAATAATTCAAAAATAGGCGTTTGCCCACTGTATTTACCCCTTGTAAAGGCTCCGACTTTTCAGGCACGATGGTTTTCCAATTCACCTTCTCTGGACGCATCGGATCGACACGAACAATCTTTTTGTTAGGTGCTCCTTCGTTCGTCTCCAAAATCAACACCTCACCATCGTTATCCACGATACTAAAATCATATTTACCTGGTTCAGCCACGATTGGCTTAAATTTCGTTTCCTTCTTAGCCGCATCCATAATCCACAGCGCATTTCCATCTAAACCTTTACCGCGATCCGAAATCGTTAAGAAGGCAAAGCGCTCATCATCAGATGTGCTCACTGTATGGAAACGTTGCGGGTTTTTAGGGTCCTCGTAGATCAATTTGTCTTGTGATTGCAGGGTTCCCACCGTGTGAAACCACACTTGGTGGTTCTCATTTTTCGTACTCAGCTCTTTTCCTTTGCCCGGTTCTGGATAGCGAGAATAATAGAAGCCATTGCCTTTCCATGCTACACCGCTTACTTTTACCCAGCTCAATTCATCTGCTAGGTTTTTACCCGTTTCCATGTCCCGCACATAGTACGTTTGCCAGTCACTACCACTTAAACTTAAGCCTACGCAGGCATATTTACCCGTTTTATTTAAGGAGAATGCCGTTAGACGAGTTGTCCCCTCTTTCGACAAAGTGTTTGGATCAATGACCTGCTCTGGTTTTCCTTGCAAGCCTTTTTGGCGGTATAAAACCGATTGATTCTGCAAACCAGAATTCTTATAGAAATAATACCATTCTCCTTTACGAGATGGCGCGGAGATTTTCTCGTAATTACTAAGCGCTTCTATGCGTTTTTTGAACTCATCGCGAAGAGGAATTTGGTTTAAATAGCCAAAACTTACCTCGTTTTGCGCCTTCACCCAGGCCTTGGTTTCTTCACTATTATCGTCCTCTAACCAGCGATAGGGATCCGCTACTTGCGTTCCATGGTAGTTGTCTACATGATCGATTTTCTTGGTTTGAGGGTATTTCATTTGGGCCAAAGCAGACACAGAAACAAGCATCATTCCTGCGATTAGTAATTTTCTTTTTAACATAGGTGTAGATTAAAATAAAGATCCAGTTTCGGCTCTTGGAGCAATCCCCACATGGCGATATGCTTTTTCTGTTGCCTCACGACCTCGAGAGGTACGTTTCAAGAATCCTTCTTGGATTAAAAATGGTTCATATACTTCTTCAATGGTTTCGGCCTCCTCGCCACATGCCGTAGCAATCGTGGTCAAGCCGACAGGACCACCCTTAAATTTCTCGATGATGGTCAATAGAATGCGGTTATCCATCTCGTCTAAGCCATTTTGGTCTACATCCAAGGCATTCAACGCGATCTCTGCGATCTTCACATCGATGGATCCGTCCCCTTTCATTTGGGCGAAATCACGGGTACGACGCAATAAATTATTCGCAATACGCGGCGTACCACGCGAACGTCTGGCGATTTCATAGGCCCCCGATTCGTCGATAGGCATATCTAAAATAGCGGCAGAACGCTTCACGATTTTGGTCAATAAAGCAGCGTCATAGTATTCCAAACGGGCATTAATCCCAAATCGAGCACGCAATGGAGAGGTCAACAGACCCGCTCGTGTCGTCGCACCAATCAACGTAAATGGATTCAATCCGATCTGAATGCTACGCGCATTAGGGCCAGAATCCAGCATGATATCAATCTTGTAATCCTCCATCGCAGAATACAAATATTCCTCCACGATAGGGTTCAAACGGTGTATTTCATCTATAAATAATACGTCGTATGGCTGCAAATTCGTTAGCAAACCCGCTAAATCAGACGGTTTATCTAAAACAGGACCCGACGAAATTTTTAATGTTGATCCTAATTCGTTTGCGATGATGTGTGATAAAGTGGTCTTCCCAAGGCCTGGAGGTCCATGTAATAGAACGTGATCCAAAGCTTCTTCCCGCGCTTTAGCGGCTCCTACGAAAATCTGCAGGTTATCAACAATTTTACCTTGCCCTGAAAAGTCAGAAAAGCTCAAAGGCCGCAAAGCCTTATCGTACTCCTTTTCTTGCGGGTTTAAAGATTCTGCATCCCCGGTTAAATAATCTTCGCGCATCGTTGAATTATCAAATTGAAATCAAAGATAATTTTTTTATTGAGAAGATTTTATAGTTTTGGAAAACCAAAAATCTGAACCTCAACCTATGTCATCTATTTTCATCGGCGAACTCGCCGGAACTGCAACCCTATTATACCTCGGAAATGGTGTAGTAGCCAATATGTTACTAAAAGATACGAAAGGAAGTGGCACTGGATTATTAGCCATCGCAGCAGCCTGGGCATTCGCAGTAACCATCGCCATCTTTGTTTCTACTTATTTTGGAAGCTCGGGAGCGCATTTAAATCCCATCGTCACCATAGCTGGTTGCGTAAAATCGGGAGATTGGAGCTTATTCCCTACGTTCATAGGGGCTCAGCTTTTGGGAGCCATGCTAGGCCAGCTTTTAGTTTGGTTGCATTACAAACCCCATTACGATGTAACGGAGGATAAAGGGGCGATTAGAGCTTCATTTTGTACCGATCCAGCTATTAAAAATACTCCTTTCAATTTCATTTCAGAAGCATTTGCCTCCGCTCTTGCGGTAGTCGCTTTAGGCACATTTTCTACTATCGAAACTGGCCTAGGGCCTTTTATGGTAGGTATTTTAGTCTGGGCTGTCGGCCTTGGCCTAGGTGGTACCACGGGTTATGCGATTAATCCAGCTCGTGATTTAGGACCTAGAATTATGCACGCCATTTTACCCATTCCCCATAAAGGGGATTCTGGCTGGGAATATGCGTGGATTCCGGTGTTAGGACCTGCGGCGGGAGCTGTTTTAGGTGCCTTTATTTTGACCCTCAACTAATTCATTATGTACGTAGGATCGATCGATCAGGGGACCACGAGTTCTCGTTTCATCATATTTAATAAGGCAGGAGAAATTATTTCTGTAGGCCAAAAAGAGCACAAGCAAATCTACCCCCAAGCGGGCTGGGTGGAGCATGACTCGGAGGAAATTTGGAAAAATACACAAGAGGTCATTGGACTTGCGCTAGGTAAAGCGAACCTTTCGGCGAAAGATTTAGCCGCTGTAGGAATCACGAACCAGCGGGAGACGACGGTCGTTTGGAATAAAAAAACGGGGAAGGCGTATTATAATGCGATTGTGTGGCAAGATACACGGGTAGGATCTGAACTCGCAGAATTAGCTAAAGACGGCGGAATGGATCGTTTCAGAGCTAAAACAGGGCTCCCCTTAGCGACCTATTTCAGTGGTTTAAAATTGCGCTGGCTATTAAATAATATCGACGGATTACGCGCCGATGCGGAGAAAGGCGATGCCCTTTTTGGCACGATGGATTCATTCATTGCCTGGCATTTAACAGGTGGAATAGACGGCGGAATTCACATTACAGATGTAACAAATGCCAGCCGCACGCAGTTAATGGACTTGCAAACCTGTGCTTGGGATGAGGAGATTCTGAACGTATTGAGCATCCCGAAAGCGATGCTTCCGGAAATCAAATCGAGTTCGTTAGTCTATGCGAAAGCCAAAGGCGTTTTAGGCGGCGTACCTTTAGCGGGAATATTAGGAGATCAGCAAGCGGCTTTAGTGGGCCAAACCTGCTTCGATCCAGGCCAGGGTAAAAATACCTATGGTACAGGCTGTTTCTTATTAATGAATACAGGAACGAAGGCGATTCCATCCCAATTTGGCCTGTTAACAACCGTCGCCTATCAATTAGGCAACGATCCTGTGCATTACGCCCTAGAAGGTTCTGTGGCGATCACTGGGGCTTTGGTTCAATGGTTACGTGATAATTTAGGGATCATCAAGAATAGTCCTGATATCGAGAAATTAGCTAAACTGGTGGACGACAATGGTGGTTGTTATTTCGTACCCGCATTCTCTGGTTTGTATGCGCCTTATTGGAAACAAGATGCCCGTGGCGCCTTAGTCGGCCTAACACGCTATATTAACAAATCGCATATCGCGCGCGCCGCGCTTGAAGCAACGGCTTTCCAAACATGGGAAGTTTTAGAAGCCATGGAAAAAGATGCAGGAATTCCGATTGCCTCGCTGCGAGTAGATGGCGGGATGGTTGTGAATCAGCTTCTGATGCAGTTTCAATCAGACATCATTGGAGAAGAAGTAATTTGCCCTAAAATAATCGAAACGACAGCGTTAGGGGCTGCCTATGCAGCTGGACTTGCGGTAGGATATTGGGAAAACTTGGATGATCTACGAAAAAATTGGGGAATCGCACATACCTGGAAACCAGCGATGGATTCCGATAAAAGAATGCTTTATCGTAAGCAATGGAAGAAGGCGGTAACTAAAACCTTTGACTGGGAGGATTAGTATTCGCACGCGTCATTCCGTAAGCAGCGCAATTAGCTTGTCTTGAACAGGAGACAATCGTGCTAGCAAGCGCTAATAATAGAACCCATTTTTTCATTATTGAACAGAAGTTAATTTATTTTTTAAAGATACTTCTTTTTTTTCTGTTTTTGCAACTTGTTGATAACCAAGAATATCTAACATGGGTGCGCTTGTTTGTTCCTCTGAAAATAAACGAGTCGTGATCGTTCCGTCTTCTAATCGATCCACAATCACATGTTTAGGCGCAGGAATCAAGCAGTGCTGAATTCCACCGTAACCTCCTAATGATTCTTGGTAAGCTCCCGTATGGAAGAATCCTACGTATTGACGTTCTGACCCCTCCTCAAAAATAGGCAAATATAAATCGGAGCTATGCGCTTCTGTGTTGTAAAAATCCATCGAATCGCAAGTCAAACCACCTAGGTTAACCTTTTGGTAAGGTAAACCCCAGTTATTCACAGGCAACATGATGTACTTCTGATTCATCCCCCATGAATCCGGCAATTGGGTGATGAATGAACCATCAATCATATACCAAAGCTCCTTGTCGTTCTGCAGTTTTTGGTCAATAATCTCATATAAAACAGCTCCACTTTCACCTACGGTATAGGATCCGAATTCCGTGAAAATGTTAGGAACTGGCACATTATTTTTATTACAGATCCACGAGATTGATTCCACAATTTCATCGACCATCGCCTGGTAATCATAATTAAATTGTAGCGAAGTTTGGATAGGCAAGCCTCCACCTAAATCGATCGAATCCAATTCTGGACAGATCTTTTTCATTTCACAATATTTGTAAATAAATCGACTCAATTCAGACCAATAATAAGCCGAATCTTTAATTCCTGTATTAATGAAGAAGTGTAACATCTTCAAATTAAAACGCGGATTTGGCTTTATCTTCTCCGTATAAAGTGTGTTGACATCTGAATAACGTAGTCCCAAGCGAGACGTGTAGAAGGCAAAATCTGGCTCCTCATCCGTCGCGATGCGAATGGCTAAATTCACTTTTTCTGCCGTCACTGATTTCTCGTAAAAATCAATTTCCTTTAAATTATCTAAGACTGGAATGCAATTGAATCCATCATTAATTAATTCAGAAATATATTGGGTATACAAAGGTTGCTTGTATCCATTGCAAAGAATATACGTCGATTTAGAAATTTTGCCTTGGTTATACATATCGCGAATGATGGATATATCAAAGGCACTAGAGGTCTCTAAATGCACATTTTGTTTTAATACTTCTTCCAAAATAAAAGAGAAATGCGACGATTTCGTGCAATAACAATAGGTATAGTTTCCTTTGTAATTGTACTTCTTAATCGCATTACGAAATAATAATTTCGCATTTTCGATGTGTTCAGAAATCTTAGGCAAATAGGAAACCTTTAAAGGCGTACCATATTGCTTGATAATCTCCATAATAGGCACATTATTAAACAACAATTCATTGTTCTCATTGATATTGAACTCACGAGTAGGAAACTCGATGGTTTGGTCAATTAGATCGATGTAATTTTTCATCCTTATGTTTAAATGCACCCGAGTTCACCTCGAGTTTGTGGAAAAACGTGCAAAACTGCAATAAAAGTATGTACTTTGCAAGCTAATTACATATTAAGTTATTATGTCCAAAATTCATTTTGTCGCCATCGGTGGTGCCGCGATGCACAACTTAGCTCTAGCACTCCTATCTCAAGGACATCAAATAACGGGCTCAGACGATGAAATCTATGAACCTTCCAAAAGCCTTTTGGAAAAACATGGCATCTTACCTGCCGAATTTGGCTGGTTTCCGGAGAAGATAACACAGGACATAGACACCATTGTTTTAGGAATGCACGCACGCGCGGACAATCCTGAACTCTTAAAAGCACAGGAATTAGGATTAAAAATCGAATCCTACCCTTCCTTCATCTACGAACAAAGCAAAAACAAGCAGCGCATCGTCATCGCCGGAAGTCACGGAAAAACGAGTATTACCTCGATGATTTTGCACGTTTTAAAGACCCTAAACAAGAAATTCGACTACTTAGTGGGAGCGCGTATTGAGGGTTTTGACTTAATGGCCTCCATTACGGATGCCCCAATCATGATCATCGAAGGCGACGAATACCTCGCCTCCCCCATCGATCGCAGAGCTAAATTCCTTTTATATCAACCGCACATCGCCTTGATTTCAGGCATCGCCTGGGATCATATCAATGTATACCCGACGTTTGATTCGTATACACAGGCTTTTGAAAATCTAGTCAAAGAAATGCCTAAAGCGGGTCATTTATTCTTCGACAAAACAGATAAAACCCTAGAGGCCATCGCTGAGGCTTGCCCAGCACATTGCCATTCAGAGGGATATGAAGCGCATGATTCCGTGATTAGAAATGGCCAAACTTTCTTGAAAGGAAATGATGGAAAGGAATATGGCTTACAGGTTTTTGGAGAACATACCCTAAAAAATTTACAAGGTGCCCTGCATATCTGTACGCAAGTAGGTGTCAGTGAAACTGAATTCTATACGGCTATTCAATCCTTTAAAGGGGCTGCTAAACGCTTAGAATGGGTAGGAGAATCCGACACGCAATTGCTTTACAAAGATTTTGCCCACGCTCCCTCGAAAGTGAAAGCAACTACACAGGCCCTAAAAGCACAATTTCCACAGCGAAAATTAGTGGCCGCGCTTGAATTACACACGTTTAGTAGTTTGAATTCCGCTTTTCTTCCAGAATACAAAGGGACGCTAGCGGATGCGGATTTAGCCATCATCTACCTAAGTGAGCACGCACGTGCCATTAAGCGAATGGATAAAATAGAAGCGGAAACGGTTCAGACTTATTTTAACCACCCAAATTTAGTGGTGGTGAGAGAACAAGAGGAATTAAAGGGGATTATCCTAAAACAAAATCAGGAAAACCAAAACCTATTGATGATGTCTTCTGGCACCTTCGATGGTCTCGATTTTCCTGGATTAGCTACCGAACTCGGATTACGAAGTCAATAATAGATCTAATTCTTCTTTAAAGCCTGTTAGTAAAATCTCCTTCATGGAGATTTTGCGTTTCTGGGTATTGATCTTACTCAAAGTGATTTTATCCTCCATCATACGAGTAGCTTCCGATTCTGCGATGAAAGATTCCAATTCTCCTCGCTCCTTCTTCGCCATATAATCCATTTGGTTAATCATAATCTTCAACTGCTCGATGCGCGGCTTCTCATTTAAATTCGCGTGGCGATAGGAAATCACGCGCAATAAATAATTCATCTCAAAGATCTTATCGCAAATCGTCCTGAAACGCTCTGCAAGTGATCGGTCCATGTTTTTTACTTGAGCCGATATTTCTTTCCACTTAACTAGGTTAGCTTTAGCTAAATCGGCTGTTGCAACAATATTAACCTGATCTTTTAATCTTAATTCCAAATCCCCAGTCATGGCCGTTAATTCCAAAACACGAGGATCCACTCGTGGTTTATAATCAATACCCTTAATGCGGTTATATTTCTCGAAGAACATATCGTTTGCCTTCTTGAAATTCTTCCAAAGCATCGATTGCTTCTTAGGTGGAAGCCCTAACACATTCTTCCATTCCTTCTGAATTTCCTTCACCTTAATCACAGAATCATCTATATCCTCCGCTTTACGCAGTTGGTGAACATTATCTATATATCCTTGTAAGATTAAAATTTTCTCATCTATCTGGCGGTTCTTTTCTTCAAAATAAGAACGGCGTTTCAAGAAGAAGGCATCCATCACTTCTTGGAATTCATCTGTCAGTTGATCTTGAAATTGTTTATCAACAGGACCGGTCTTCACCCACTTCATCTTCACCTCCATCAGCTTATCCGTCGATTCCACAACATCTTCTTCCTCTGAGATATCCTTCGCATCTTGAATCAAGGCACGTTTGATTTCTAGGTTTTTGACCTGATTTGCTTGAATTAATTCTTTCAAATAAGCTTCATGCTTCTCTAATTCCCCTAATAAGGGCTTGAAATCTCCTAATCCATCGAATTCGATGAGGTAGGTTTGCATTTGCAAAACTTTAGTCAGAAAGGAACCTTTGTTTTGTGCCGCTTCGATTTCTGCAGACAAACCTTTCACCTTGCTTACCGCGAGGTCAAAACGTTTCACAAAATAGGCTAATGCTTCCTCTTCAGAATTACGCACGAAACCGATTTCGCGCTCAGGATAGCTTAAATAGGCGTTGATGAAAACTTTGCCGTCGCGGCAAAATCCAAACTCGTTTGATGTGGGCTGGCTCATATGTTTTAAAGAGAGAGCTTCAAGCAGGTGCTTTGGCTCAAATGTTAATCGTTAATCTTAATACACCTCTAATTTATTTAAAAAATTGCGATATTTGTGGGTTGTATAAAAATAAAATTTAATGAGTAACGAAACAATCATCTTTTCGATGGAGCGTGTGTCGAAAGTCATCCCTCCTCAAAAGACCATTATAAAAAATATTTATTTGTCCTTTTTCTACGGGGCAAAAATCGGTGTCTTGGGTCTTAACGGCTCTGGAAAGTCCACCTTATTGCGCATTATCGCAGGAATCGACAAATCTTACACGGGTGATGTCGTATTTTCACCGGGCTACACCGTAGGTTTATTAGAACAAGAACCGCAATTAGATCCTACTAAAACGGTGATCGAAGTCGTGGAAGAGGCGGTCGTAGAAATCAAGAACCTGTTAAAGGAATTCGATGAGATTAATGAAGCTTTTGGAGATCCAGATGCTGATTTCGATAAATTATTATCCCGTCAAGGCGAGGTCCAAGAGAAGCTGGATCACTTCAATGCCTGGGAATTAGACACCCGTTTAGAAAAAGCAATGGACGCTCTACGTTGTCCACCGTCTGATGCCTTAGTTAGTACGCTCTCCGGGGGTGAAAAACGCCGTGTGGCACTTTGCCGCTTGTTATTACAAGAGCCGGATGTCCTTTTATTAGATGAGCCTACTAACCACTTGGATGCGGAATCCGTAGACTGGTTAGAGCAGCATTTACGTCAATACAAAGGTACTGTGATCGCCGTAACCCACGATAGATACTTCTTGGATAACGTAGCCGGTTGGATTCTTGAACTAGATCGTGGCGAAGGTATTCCTTGGAAAGGAAATTACTCATCTTGGTTAGAGCAAAAGCAAAACCGTTTAGCACAGGAGGAGAAGACGGAATCTCGTCGTCAAAAGACCTTGCAGCGCGAATTAGAATGGGTACGTATGGCACCAAAAGCACGTCAGGCGAAGTCTAAAGCGCGTATTGGAGCTTACGAAAAACTCCTTTCAGAAGAAAATAGACAGAAAGAAGATAAGTTGGAATTATTCATTCCCGCGGGTCCTCGATTAGGTAATAAGGTGATTGAGGTACAAGGTGTGTCTAAATCCTTTGGAGACAAATTACTATATGAAAACCTAAGTTTCTCTTTACCTCCAGCTGGTATTGTCGGAATTATTGGGCCAAACGGTGCGGGTAAAACCACCTTATTTAATCTGATTACTGATAAATTACAACCAGATGCGGGGACTTTTGAGGTAGGTGAAACAGTTAAATTAGCCTATGTTGATCAGGAGCACAACCAATTAATCGCGGAGAAATCAGTGTTTGAAACCATTTCAGACGGCAATGATTGGGTGATGCTAGGTGGCAAGCAATCAAACGCACGCGCCTATGTCAGCAAATTCAATTTCAACGGAGCGGATCAAGAGAAAAAAATCGGTATGCTTTCGGGTGGAGAGCGTAACCGTGTTCACTTAGCGATGATGTTGAAGGAAGGCGCAAACGTGTTATTACTCGATGAGCCGACCAATGATTTGGACGTCAATACCCTTCGTGCATTGGAGGAAGGATTAGAGAACTTTGCAGGTTGTGCGGTAGTCATCTCCCACGACCGTTGGTTCTTAGACCGCATAGCGACGCATATTTTAGCCTTTGAAGGAGATTCTCAGGTGGTTTGGTTTGAAGGAAATTATTCAGAATACGAAGAATCACGTAAGAAACGCTTAGGAGATACAACGCCTAAACGTATTCGTTACAAGAAATTGCAGTAAGTATGAACTCGAGAGAAAAAATTCAGGCAGTTATTGATGAAATGGGCAAAGTGGTCATTGGCCAGGAACGCCTCATTAATCGCTTATTAGTAGGTCTTTTCACGGGCGGTCACGTCCTATTAGAAGGGGTTCCTGGATTAGCGAAGACATTGACTATTAATACCTTAGCTAAAATTCTCGACCTTCATTTTCACCGTATCCAATTCACTCCGGATTTGTTACCCGCAGATTTAGTGGGAACGATGATTTACAATCCCAAGAAATCCGAATTTGAAGTCAAAAAAGGACCCATTTTTGCGCAAATCATCCTAGCAGATGAGATTAACCGTGCCCCGGCTAAGGTGCAATCAGCTTTATTAGAAGCGATGGCGGAGAAACAGGTGACGATTGGGGATACGACCTATCCTTTGGACAAACCGTTCTTAGTATTAGCGACTCAAAATCCAGTGGAACAAGAGGGTACTTTCCCGCTTCCAGAAGCACAGGTGGATCGTTTTATGCTTAAAGTATATTTAAACTACCTTGATAAGGATCAGGAATTAGCGGTGATGCGCCAGAAATCTAATATGGATTTCAACTACGAGCCTAAGACTGTTTTAAATGCGGAAGATATTGCCAAAATCCGCAAGGAAATCAATGAGATCACCATCTCGGAGACTTTGGAGAAATACATCATCGAACTCGTTTTCGCGACGAGAAATCCGGCTGAATATGGCTTGACACAAGAAGCGGGCTACATCCAATTCGGGGCCTCTCCGCGGGCAAGTATCCAATTAAATTTAGCCGCGAAAGTGATGGCCTATTTAGAAGGACGCGATTACGTATTGCCGGAGGATATCAAAGAAATGGCTCCCGATATCCTGAATCACCGCATTATATTGAACTATGTGGCGGAAGCAGATAACATCACTACGCTTCAAATCATTCAGTCTATCCTAAGTAGCGTAGCAATTAATCGATAATTTTTGGGTAAAAATGGGCTCTTTTGTGCTTTAATAGCAAATTAGATCTTATGAAATACCTAGTTATCCTTTGCCTCTTCTTCTTTAGTTTCACCGCCTCGGAACCCATGCATGTTTTCCTCATTGGGGATTCGACGATGGCGGATAAAGTATCTGCTGATTTTCCTGAGACGGGTTGGGGGATGCCTTTTGCTTCTTTTTTTAATGAAGCCGTAGAGGTCCAAAACCACGCCTACAATGGGAGAAGCACAAAAAGCTTCCGTCGTGAAGGCCGTTGGGCGAAGGTATTTAACCAGATCAAAAAGGGAGATTATGTGTTGATTCAGTTTGGCCATAATGATGCCAAAGTCTCAGACACCAGCCGTTACGCCCCAGCACAAACCGATTTCCGCGAAAACCTAGTTCGTTATGTGCGCGAAACACGTTCAAAAGGCGGGATTCCCATCTTATTAACTCCCACCCAACGCAGAAAATTCGATTCCACGGGAGTTTTCGTAGACCAACATGCGGATTATCCAAGTGTCGTTCGCGAGGTGGCTACTGCGGAAAAGGTATTGTTAATCGATATCGAAAAAGAAAGTAAGAAATATATTTCTGCGGAAGGGCCAGAAGGCGCTAAGAAAATGTTCCTTCATTACCCAGCTGGTATCTTCAAGAAATTCAGTAAAGGCGTGGCGGATGATACGCACTTTTCTCCTTTTGGCGCTAAAAAGATAGCATCCTTAGTCGCTGAAGGTATTTTAGCTTCGAACGAGCACTTGCGCAGTTTCCTAAAGAAGTCGTCCTTCTCGCAGAAATACGTTTTTGAATTACCGAACGTAGCGACGACAGCATTCAAAAAAGATACGTTTAATATTGTTGCATACGGTGCCGTTTCATCAGCTAGCTCTCTGAACACCTCAGCCATTCAACAAGCCATTGACATCGCCGCGAAGCAAGGCGGTGGCGTGGTGCGCGTCCCGGCTGGTTTTTGGCTAACAGGTGCCATCACTTTACGATCGAATATCAACTTCCATTTAGATGCGGGTGCAGTTTTGCAATTCAGCTCGGATGCAGCACAATATCCATTAGTCAGAACCAACTGGGAAGGGGTTGCGGCTATTAGAGCACAATCTCCGATCACCGCGATAGGCGAACGTAACATTGCAATCACGGGTGCAGGCATCATCGATGGCGCTGGTGAGGCGTGGAGACCGGTGAAGAAAGGAAAGTTAACACCAGGCGAATGGGATAAGCTGGTTCGTTCAGGTGGCGTGTTAGATGATAAAAAAGACACGTGGTATCCGACTGAGCGTGCATTAAAGGGATCTAAAATGGATCAACCTGGAGTCATAGCAGCAGGTTTTACTGAGGCCAAAGCCGAAGAAATCAAAGAATTCCTTCGCCCTAACATGATCTCCCTACGTGAATGCGAGCAGATTTTACTAGAAGGAGTTACCTTCCAAAACTCCCCAGCCTGGAACATCCATCCCCTACTTTGCAAACACTTAACAGTTGACAACATCACCGTTAAGAACCCTTGGTTCGCCCAAAACGGCGATGGTATAGACATCGAATCGTGTGAATATGTATCGGTTCGCAATTCTAAATTTGACGTAGGTGACGACGGTATCTGTTTAAAATCAGGTAAGGATGCTGAGGGCAGAAAAAGAGGCCGCCCTAGCGCCCATATCAGCATCGAAAATTGTGTAGTATTCCACGGACACGGTGGCGTCGTAGTGGGTAGCGAAATGTCAGGTGGCGTACACGATCTTTTCGTGTCTAACTGCCAGTTTTTAGGAACCGACGTGGGTTTGCGTTTCAAAACAGCCCGCGGCCGTGGTGGCGTGGTCGAAAACGTCTACATCCAAGACATCAGTATGAAAAATATTTCGGGTGAGGCTATCTTGTTCGATATGTATTACCAAGGGAAAGATCCGGTGGCTACTTTTGGAAATGGCGACGAAACACCTAAAATCGAAAGCAAACCCGTTGATGCCGGCACCCCTCAATTCAAGAATATTTACGTGGATCGCGTCGTTGCTAAAGGGGCTGAAACGGGTTTATTAGTGCGCGGATTACCTGAAATGCCGATCCACCACATCTATCTTTCTAATCTAGATATCGAGGCGAAACAAACCTACCGCGTGATCGAAGCCACGGATATTCAATTAACGAACGCTCATTTCACGCAAACCGGAGACAAAAAACCGGAGTTAATTAATGTCAAACGCTGGAAATTGAACTAAACTTATGGCATACCCATCCATCTACCTAAATTCCACGACTGAAGAGTTATTTCGTCGAATTGATCAATTGAATTCGGAGAGTCCGGCACTTTGGGGCAAGATGACAGTAGGGCAAATGTTATCCCATTGCGCTGTGCCTTATGAACAGATTTTAGGAACAAATACAGATCAGCCGCCACTTTTGATGCGCCTAATCCTAACGTTATTTCTGAAAAAATCGATGATAAATGAAGTGCCTTATAAACGTAATTTACCAACAGCCCCTAGTTTTATTCGAACAGATAAGTATGATTTCTCCTTAGAGAAAGATAGGCTGAAAAACTACATTAAAACCATTCAAGAAATGGGGACAGAAAAATTAGCTGCAACCCCTTCCCTGAGTTTGGGTACTTTATCGGCTTCGGAATGGAACAATCTCCTTTACAAGCATATTGACCATCATTTAGCGCAATTTGGCGTTTAATCTATCTTTCAATCACAATACTCGGATCGACCACATAGCGGCCAGATTTGTCTCCATAAAGAGACAATCCGCCTTCAGTGGCCTCGAATCGTAAGATCAATTTCCCCGTTTTGGCAGCCTGTTGCCACGCCGCTGCTGGGATCACACCTTGCACTAAGTAGCCGTAAGTTCCAGCTTCGTCTAGCTTGTTATTTCGCGCCTGGTAATGCCAAGACAAGATTCCTTGATGATCCGCCGGATCATCCGCTAAAATAGTTTCAGAAGCAACAACCCCGTTTGCGCTCACCTTTAACTTTGCTGGACTTGCATAGCGATCGGTCTGCGGATAGGCATTGGGATTTACACCTGGGTCAAAAGTTCCTTTGCCAAGCATGTAATCGCCATCCATTTTCCCTGCATCATCCCGGTCTTTACCTAGGATAGGTTTAGAAGAGGCCTCCACTAGGAAACGGACTTGTTTGATACCTTCAGCACCAGCGGTAGGAAAAGGAATTTCGTATTCGAAATAACCCGCGCCTGCCCCGTTTAATTTATGTCCTAAAACGCCCGTCCATTGTTTTTTAGGCCAGCTTGCGGAACTATATTTCTCCACGGGTACCGAAATTAATTGCCCTTTTGATGACTGCATTAAACCTTCTTCAACGATTAAATGCACGAAATTGCGGTGAACGACTTTTCCAGATGCATTACTTAATTCAAAAGCTAAAGTGTTAATAGATTTATCTGATGGTAAGGTAATTGATAGGGAATCCAACGCCTTCACGTCCCAGGCAGCATAAGTTAAAGCCGAGGTTTTAGTCCAGCGATTCACTTTTTCGCCTGCCGCATTCGTTCCTGATAAAGACATTTTTAAGCTAAGCGACCCTGCCGTATTCGTCATGGAAGAAAGATGCAAAGGGATTTTAACCTGTTGACCAGCTTTCCCAGCCCAAGTAATTTCTTGTCCGGTTGACAAATAAAAAGGGCCATGAAAATCTAACAAGGACATGCCAGGAACAATCGCATTAAGGCCTGTTTCCTTTTCTGTTCTATCAAATTTATAATAGCCGTTCCATTCGTTAATTACGTCATGGTGTTCGGTATATAACCAGCCGGCTAGTTTAGGATGATTTCGGAAAGAGTTTAAAGCCTTGTGATAATCAAAGGTATAATCGACATCTCCGGTACTTCCTTGGTAGCCCCATACATTCCCAAATTCCGAGTTGATCATCGGTTGAGCTCCTTGCTGGTATCCTTTCTCAAAGTTCCAGGTACTACCCGGGTAGGTCTTCGCCGCATAATCACCTACTAATTTATCCCATTCATAGCCGGCCTGGTAGGCGTGCCACGAGTTAATGTCTGTTTCCGTATGTCCTCTTCCGCAGCATACAGAATTGTCTTCGACGAGGCGGGTGGGGTCTAAGGTTTTGGCCAAATGATAGACCGAAGCCACCCACTTCTGTGTCTCCGGTGTGTAAATCGATTTTTTATCCTTGTGTGTAAACAAACCCCAAGTCTCATTGAAGGTAATCCAAGAGAAAATCGCCGGGTGATTGTAATCGCGTTTGATCATCTCGTGCAAGGTATATTCAGACTCTTTCTGCATCTCTGCCTCCGGATCACCCCACGAGTTAGGCAAGTCAGACATTACCAAAAGTCCTAATTTATCTGCCCAATAGAGCTTGCGCGGCACATCCACCTTAATGTGCGTTCGAATCCCATTCAATCCAATTCGCTTACTGCGCACAATCTCATCCTTCATGAATTGATCAGATGGGAAGGTATAAAATCCAGTAGGATGATAACTTTGGTCCAAAGCCAATTGCACGTAAATCGGCTTGTTATTCAAACCGATATAGGGAATCTTCGAACCTTGCAAATTCACCACAGAAATCTTCCGCATCCCGAAATAACCGTTCACTATATCCGTTCCTGATTGAATTTTTAACCCATACAAAAAAGGATCTTCTAAAGACCATAGATGCATGGTTTTTATTGGTATTTCCACGCTACCCTCCTGCTTACCAGCGGCAATCTGCAGAGAGGCTGTTTGTCCGTTCGACAACGTGATTTTAACTACTTGATCCTTCTTAGCAGTCGAACCTAGATAAACCTTAATCTGTGCCTTTTTTGCGTCAATATCCGGATTCACCGCATAATGATCAATAAAATTTTGACCTCTAGCCTCTAAATACACGGTCTGCCAAATCCCTCGGGCATTCCCATACCCTTGCTTTCCATACAACGTGAACATCCGACGTTTATCATCCGCTCGCACGGCGATTTGGTGTACAGAACCCGGTTTCACCCCTACTAATTCCGCATCGAACGGCGTGTAACCACCCTGGTGTTTGCCTATTTCTACCCCATCTAAAAATACGGTCGTCTCCCAATCTGATGCCCCAATGTTGATGAAAACACGTTTCCCCGTCCAAGTAACTGGAATTTTAATTTCCCTGTGGTACCAAGCTACATCTGCCTCGTCTTTCACTTCTGAAAGGGGCGATCCCCAAGGGAAGGGCACTAAAATTTTCTTCGCGTAGCGACTAGGAGCCGTTAAGGAAGAATCAAAAGTAAAGTCCCAATATCCATTTAGATTCAGCCATTGATCCCGTTGTAAGTCAGGGCGTGGGTGTTCTGGAAGGGGCTGATTTTTTTGAGCAAGCGCACAGAAAGATAATCCTGTCAGCAGGAGTAGGAAGATTTTTTTCATAGGTTTAGATTAGACCACCAAGAAGGCGAACATACAAATTTGGCAAAAAATCCGGTATATTTATCAAATAAGCGTAATTTTACAGGATGAGTGAATTAGCGGAATTAAAGAAAAAGATCCCTACCCAGATAGCGGTGTTAGGCGGAGGTAGCTGGGCGACAGCTTTAGTCAAAATTCTTTCTGAAAACAATGTGAAAATCAAGTGGTGGATCCGCCGTAAATCGGACGTTGAATTCATCCGCAAATACAACCACAATCCGAGCTATTTGACTGATGTGGCTATCAACCCGCGTAGAGTGAAGACCTACAGCAAGATGGTCGATGCGCTTGCTGGTGTAGAATACATCATTTTAGCGGTTCCGGCGGCTTTCATTCCGAGTACCTTAAAAGACCTCAATAAAAAACATTTCGAAGGCAAAAAAGTGGTTTCTGCCATCAAAGGCATGATTCCAGAGGAAAACCTCTTGGTTACAGACTGGATGGAACGTGCCTTTAATTTGCCTTTAGGCCAAACCTGTGTCATCGCTGGACCTTGCCACGCGGAAGAAGTGGCGCTAGAGAAGCAATCTTATTTGACGATCGCTTCCCCCGATTTAAGTTTAGCACAAGCGTTTTCAAATCTCTTGAACAGTCGCTTCTTGCAAGCGCACGCCATTCAGGATTTATATGGTGTGGAATACTGCGCCGTTATTAAAAATATTGTGGCGATGGCCTGTGGAATTACGCGCGGATTAGGTTTTGGGGATAACTTCCAGGCTGTACTTGTGAGTAATGCGATGCAGGAAATTAAGATCTTCTTAGATGTGGTGTATCCGGAGAAAAACCGCGATTTGAATAGCTCAGGCTATCTAGGCGATTTACTAGTGACGGCTTATTCGCAGTTTTCTAGAAATAGAACTTTTGGAAATATGATTGGTCGCGGGTATTCCGTGAAGTCTGCGCAAATCGAAATGAATATGATTGCGGAGGGTTATTATGCCGTTCGCAGTATTTACAGTATCTCGCGTCAGCACAACATCAAATTGCCTATTATCGAGGCCGTTTATAACATCGTGTACGAAAAAGCGAATCCGATGGTGGAGATGAATAAGCTAAAAGGCTTCTTAAAGTAAGAAAGAGCGAATTAATTCGGCTGTTTTTGCCAAAGATTCCGCCGAGGGCTTCATCTTCTCCTGCGAGAAATTAATGTCTAACATCCGGTTCATTGGCACTAAATGCACGTGCGCATGCGGCACCTCTAAACCGATCACCGCCACCCCTACTCGCTTGCAAGGAATCGCTTTCTTAATCGCAGGAGCAATCGTTTGAGCGAATTTCATTAAGTCCCCTAGCAATTCAGGTTCTAAATCAAAGATATAGTCGATCTCCTGTTTCGGGATAACCAACACATGACCTTCCACTAAAGGCATCACGTCTAAGAAAGCTAAGAAGCGATCATCTTCCTTGATCAAATGACAAGGAATTTCTTTGTTGACAATTTTGGTAAATATCGTGCTCATCCTAATCGATACGTTTCAAATTACATTTTGTGATCGGCTTAATGATCATGGGTACCTTCTCTAGTTTTACCGCATCTGAATCCAAGCCAAAATACTTATCCTCCGAGTGCGTAAACTGCTTCACAAAGAAATAGGCCTTCATCACCATTCGGTCTAATAAAGGTAATTCGTTATCAAAAGATAGGAATTTCTCCAAAACGACGAAGCGGAAATCCCCGATCACGTTTTGCTCGTTCAAGGACTTATAACGGGATGTAATATCCACTTCTCCACGAGAAACCATTTCTTCTACCACCTTACGGAAGTACAAGTTAATGCGTTGCTCCACTTTAAAGCCTAACTTAAAGTTTACCTTAATGATGTCATCCCGTTCAATTACAGTCACTTTATAGTCCATTGTATACGGATCATCTAAGGTGTCTACGTGTACAAACCAATAGATATCGGCTCGCTTCGGACGTCTTTGGAAGAT
>CANLVU010000029.1 GCA_947494535.1 Cytophagaceae bacterium | reverse complement strand
TCTTTTCCGCCCACTGACGTGCCCCAAAGGCCTTTATTAATCGAATAAGTCGACTTATGCCATTCTTGAACGACACCTTTTGACTTTAAAAATTCAATTTCATCTTCCCGCGATAATTGTAGGTCGCGAATCGGTGTAATTACCTCACATTCTGGAGCTAGGATTCTGAATACTACATCGAAACGAACTTGGTCGTTACCCGCGCCTGTACTTCCGTGCGCGATGGCTTTGGCTCCTAATTTGGCAGCATACTTAGCGACTGCCGTAGCTTGAAAAACGCGCTCTGCAGAGACAGAAAGGGGATAGGTATTATTTTTTAATACGTTTCCGTAGACTAAATACTTTAAGCAGTCTTGGTAGTATTCCTCCACCACGTCCAGCGTCACGTGCGAAGTCACACCTAAAGAATAGGCTTTCTCCTCGATCGTTTTTAACTCCGCCGGAGAGAATCCACCCGTGTCCACTAGGGCCGAATGCACTTCCATACCGCGCTCTTCCGTTAAATATTTCACACAAAAGGAGGTGTCTAAACCACCACTAAACGCTAGAATTACTTTAGGCTTGCTCATAAATGCTCTATTTTGCCTTCTTCTTGAAAGGCAGTAATAATTTTTCTTTAAACTTCTTTAGACGAGTAAAGTCGGCGATATTCTTCAAAAATAGCCACTTTTCGTCTTTCTCTTCCGGCGATTTTTTGTCCGGGTTCTCTGGGTCAAAAATCATCCCAGTACACAAACAGATCTTACGTTCCGTTCTAGTTAGAATGTCAAAATTCACACAGGATTCGCATCCCTTCCAAAAATTATCATCTACCGGTAATTCCGCAAAGGTGGTAGGTTCATAGCCTAAATCAGAGTTAATTTTCATGACCGCTAATGAGGTCGTGATACCAATGATTTTCGCGTCCGGGAAACGTTCACGCGATAATTGAAAGGCGCGTTCCTTTACGGCTTTGGCCACTCCATATTGTCTATAACTCGGCTTAACAATCAATCCTGAGTTTGCGACAAACTTCCCATGTTGCCAAGTTTCGATATAGCAAAAGCCTACAAAAGAGCCGTCTACGTCATCTGTTGCAATGATGGCCTTTCCTTCGGACATTTTCTCTTTCAGGTATTCGGGGGTACGTTTGGCAATTCCGGTTCCGCGTGCTTTGGCTGATTCAGCCATCTCGTTGCAGATGGATTGGGCTAGGTCGAAATGTTGTTCGCTAGCCACTTGAACGGTATATTTATTCATGAAGGGACGAAAATTAAAGAATGAAACAAATTACATACACACCTTCGGGGTATCAGACCCGGAAGATGAATCGTCTCCTTCGTCGGAGCATAGATGCGAGGTAATAATTTGAATTAATAAAGGTCATTCCTTAGTTTTGTCAAAAGTAAAGTCAACTGTTGTTGACAGTTAAGGGTCGAATTTCGGTAAATCTTCGTTTAAATCCCAATAATCAATAAATTATTTCATGGAAGCCTCCACACCCCTCACCGCCGAAACCCTAGTTTACGCCTATGCGTCAGGTATGTTTCCCATGGCGGAGGAGACCGGAGAGATCTTTTGGTATAGTCCAGACCCGCGTGCAATCATTCCCATTCAAAGTTATCAGCCTGCCAAATCACTCAGGCCAATCCTCAACCAAAACCGCTTTGAAATTCGCATAGACACGAGTTTCGAACAAGTTATGCGCAATTGCGCCTTGCCTCGAGCCAAAGAAGACGAAACCTGGATATCAGAAGAATTGATCGCCGCCTATTCCGAATTGCATCGGATGGGTTTAGCTCATTCGGTGGAGGCATGGCAGGAAGATAAACTGGTAGGGGGGCTGTATGGAGTCTCTTTAGGGGCCGCTTTTTTTGGCGAATCCATGTTTTCCCTAGTCTCTAATTCCTCCAAAGTAGCCTTTCATTATTTGATCCAAATCTTGCGCGAACAAAAATACCAACTCCTTGACTCCCAGTTCATGAACGACAACGTCTTGCGTTACGGAGCCATTGATATCCCGCGATCAGCCTACCTTAGAAGACTCGCCAAAGCCCTAAAATCCACCTGCGACTTTCAAAAACCCGCAATTTAAACTAAATTGCGGCATGTCTAAGCCCATTATTGTCATCAAATTCGGTTCGTCCTCCATCACCCACAAGAACGGGGAGGTGAACGAGCAGACTTTGGAAAAGATAGCCGCCCAGGTTTCCAGCCTCACAAAACCGTACGACATCGTCCTGGTCTCCTCGGGAGCCGTCGCCGCCGGAAAGGCCTTCATGAAAAATTACAAAGGCACCCTTTCAGAACGAAAAGCCGCCGCCGCGATCGGAAACCCCATCTTAATCGCAAAATACAACCACTACTTCTCGAAATACGGCATCGCCATCGCCCAATCGCTTTGCGAACGCCACCACTTTTCCCGCCGCGAATCCTTCCTACAACTGAAGGAAACCTACCAGGAACTTTGGAAAAGCAACGTCATTCCCATCGCAAATGAAAATGACGTCGTCTCTAACACCGAACTAAAATTCTCCGACAACGACGAACTCGCAACCTTGATCGCAACCGGCTTTGGCGCAGAAAAACTCTTAATATCTACTTCCGTAGGTGGCCTATTAGGCTCAAACGGCGAAATCATCCGCCACGTCCCTAAAATCGACGCCTCCACTTTATCTGTCGTTTCCTCCGACACCTCCTCAACAGGTCTTGGCGGAATGATCTCGAAACTCACCTTCACCCGCCTCGCCATGCGCTTAGGCATCAAGGTCGTCATATTCGGATTAGATAACGCAGGAGGAATCGTAGACGCCCTTCACGAAAAAATAGGCACAGTCTTCGAAGCTGGCAAAGCCAGCTTAACTGCCCGCCAAAAATGGCTCGCCGCCGGCAGCCTCATCACGGGCAAAGTCGTCCTAGACAAAGGCGCCGTCAAAGCCATCAATTCCCGCAAAAGCCTACTTTCCGTAGGCATCACCGAAATCCTCGGCGATTTCCTAAAAGGCGAGGTCATCGAATTGTTAGACTCCACTAAAACCCCGTTCGCTATCGCTCGGGCTCGCTGCTCGAAGGCGGAGTTGGAGGGGGCGAGCAGCGGGGTGGAAGTAGCCAATGCTGACGACATCGTTCTTATATAGTCGCCACTTCGTGGCTTAGTCGTCCTGCGGACTTAGTCGCCTTCGGCTTAGTCATCGCTGCGCGATTCAGTCATGAAAATAAAAAAGTCCGAAAAGATTGATTTCTCTCCGGACCCTTTGACTAAATCGCGTAGCGATGACTGAACGACGTAGTCGTGACTAAGACGAAGTCGACTAAGGCGTTTCGCGCCGACTAGCTTAGTCGCGCCGTTTTGCGCGCAGCGCAAAAGCGCACTAAGCTATAACCACCGCTCTACCCGCATCCACATCCTGCTCCACCGTCTTGTACTTCACATTTTCTTTGATGCTTCCATCAGCGAATTGAACAGTCACGCGTTGGTTGCGGTCGGCGATTTTGATCGCTTGGCGAGGAGCCGCGCGTTCTACCGAAGGGGTAGATGGGTCGTGGTATTCTTCTTGAGATCCGGAAAGGCCGCCTATTAAAGAAGAGATGGCGTCGTCTTTGCTCATTTGCAATTTGGGTGCTTTCTCTTTGGGTGCTTTGGCAGCGGATTGATTCGTTTGTTGAACCGCTGGAATTTCGGCCTTGATGACAAAGCTGATGGTATCCATGTTCACGCGGGAAACGAAACGTTGGAACAAGTTTACGGATTCGAATTTGTAGATCAATAAGGGATCTTTTTGTTCGAATACGGCGTTTTGAACCGATTGTTTCAAGTCGTCCATCTCGCGTAAGTGTTCTTTCCACTCTTGGTCGATTAGCGATAGGGTGATGAATTTCTCCATCTCTTTCACTACTTCCTTTCCTTGCGTTGAAATCGTTTTGTCTGCATCTACGATGATTCCGGTCGTCATTTGGCCGTTGCTGATTGGCACTTGAATGCCCGAGTAACCATGTTGTTTTGCTTCCTGAGCCACCTGGATGACTTGAGAGGCGATGATCTCGTTTTTCGACTTGTAATGTTGCTCTGCTGCAATGAATAATTGTTCCGTTCTTTGGTCATTATTCAATTTAGCGAACGCTGAAGCATCGAATGGAGGCTCCATCCCTAATAATTCGATTGTTTTCAATTCGAAATCTTCGTAGCTCGTGAACTGCGTCGAAATATCGCGGCATACGTCGAATAAAATATTTATGATATCTAGTGATAGACGCTCGCCTAATAGGGCGTTTTGGCGACGCTTGTAGATGGCGTTACGTTGGTAATTCATCACGTCATCGTATTCTAATAGACGTTTACGAATGCCAAAGTTATTCTCTTCCACCTTTTTCTGCGCTCGCTCAATCGACGAGGTAATCATCGAGTGTTGAATTACTTCGCCTTCTTCCATTCCCAGACGGTCCATCACTTTCGCGATACGGTCTGAACCGAAAAGACGCATCAAGTTATCCTCTAATGAAACGAAGAATTGTGACGATCCCACATCCCCTTGACGACCCGCACGACCACGTAACTGGCGATCGACGCGACGCGATTCGTGGCGTTCGGTACCGATGATCGCGAGACCACCCGCCGCCTTCGATTCTGGGCTCAATTTAATATCGGTTCCACGACCCGCCATGTTAGTGGCGATGGTTACCTTGCCTGATTGACCTGCTTCTGCGACGATTTCTGCCTCGCGAGCATGTTGTTTGGCATTCAATACATTGTGTTGAATCTTACGAATGGTCAGCAAACGGCTTAGTAATTCTGAGTTCTCCACTGAAGTTGTTCCTACTAGAACTGGTCGTCCGCCAGCTACTAATTCTTGAATTTCCTCGGCTACTGCGTTGTACTTTTCGCGCACCGTGCGGTACACTTTGTCTTCGTGATCCTTACGCTGAATGACGCGATTCGTCGGAATTGAAACGACATCTAACTTATAAATCGTCCAAAATTCACCCGCTTCCGTCTCTGCCGTTCCAGTCATACCTCCTAATTTGTGGTACATTCTGAAGAAGTTTTGGAGGGTAACCGTGGCATAGGTTTGGGACGCATCTTCTACATTTACTCCTTCTTTTGCCTCAATCGCTTGGTGCAAACCATCTGAATAGCGGCGGCCTTCCATCACACGACCCGTCTGCTCATCCACAATTTTCACTTTGCCTTCCACTAAGATATATTCCGTATCCTTCTCGAATAGGGTATAGGCCTTTAATAACTGACTTACGGTGTGAATGCGCGACGCTTTCTCGTTATACTCTTGGATTAATTGCTCCTTCGCGGCCAAACGGTCAGCGTCAGATAAATCCTTGTTTTGCTCAATGCGGTTTAAGTCGATCGAAAGATCGGGTAAAACGAAAAAGTTCGGGTTTTCGGTGTTGCCACTCATAAACTCTAACCCTTTCTCAGTCAGCTCTACCTGGTTGTTTTTCTCCTCAATCGTAAACAAAAGTGGAGCTACGGCCTCTGGCATCAATTTTTGGTTGTCTGCAAGGAAAGTGCTTTCCGTCTCGTTCATCAATTGCTTCATCCCGTTTTCGGACAAAAACTTAATCAATGGCTTTGATTTCGGTAAACCTTTGTAGGCACGGTATAGGGCTAAACCACCCTCTTTCTTATCGCCTGCAGCGATTAATTTCTTCGCTTCCACTAAGAAATTTTGTACGATCTGTTTCTGCGCTTCTACTAAGGTGTGGATGCGGGGTTGGAAGGTTTCGAACTCTTGCTCGTCACCTTTCGGAATCGGTCCAGAGATAATTAAGGGCGTTCTTGCGTCATCAATTAACACGGAATCGACCTCATCGACCATCGCGAAATGGTGGGGTCTTTGGACTTGATCTTCTAAACTCCGCGCCATGTTATCGCGCAAATAATCAAAGCCAAACTCATTGTTCGTTCCGTACGTAATATCTGCCCAATAGGCCGCACGACGCTCTTCCGTGTTCGGATCGTGCTTATCGATACAATCGACTTTCAATCCGTGGAATTCAAATAAAGGTGCATTCCACTCAGAGTCACGTTTCGCTAGGTAATCATTCACCGTTACTAAGTGAACTCCGCGACCGGCTAAGGCATTTAAATAGGATGGAAGGGTAGAAACGAGTGTTTTTCCCTCACCCGTACCCATTTCAGAAATCTTTCCTTGGTGTAATACGATTCCTCCGATTAGCTGAACATCATAATGCACCATGTCCCAGGTAATCTCATTTCCAGCAGCTAGCCATTGGTTTTTCCAAACCGCTTTATCTCCCTCAATCACCACATTCTTCTTCTTAGAAGCAATGAATTTATCCTCTACTGTCGCTGAAACGACTAATTGCTTATTCTCTGTGAAACGACGCGCTGTTTCTTTTACCACCGCAAATGCTTCAGGTAAAATCTCCATTAATACGACCTCTAAACGGCTATTGCGCTCGAGTTGTAAAGCATCGATTTCTTGGAAAAAACGATCCTTCGCATCCACATCCTCTGTTTCTTCCGCAGAGGTATGTAAGGAAGTAATTTGATTATCTATATCTGCTACAAAATCGCCAATTCTTAATTTGAATTCCGCTGTTTTAGCGCGCAATTCGTCATCTGACAAGGAATTAAGCTTGGAGTATTCGTTTTTTATGCTCTCAACGATAGGCATCAACGCTTTAATGTCGCGCTCTGATTTCGTGCCAAATATTTTCGTTACCGATTTACTGATGAATGAAATCATTATAATAATCTATGCTTTCTAGGCGTTTGTAAAAATGAAAAGGCAATTTACCAATTTGAATTTTTATCCTAACTATATTCGATAATATTAATCCCAAAAATTTTTAAAATACCGTATAATTAACTTTTTTTGTAGGTAATTCTGTTTTAATACATGTCTACTGTCCCTGCTGCTTCACACCGAGTTCCTCGCAAGAAACTAAAAATGCCTCTTTTCGGAGGTATGGGTGGTGGTGCATCAGCGAATAGGGATGATTTTTTTGGCAAAAACTTCGGCTCTATTCTGATTGCTATGACTGGGATAGCCTTCGCAGCGCAGATATTTCTACCTAATATTTGGTCCGAAAAAGTATACAACGAAGCAGATGAAATCACAGAAATGGCCTGGGATGGATCTATTCGAAAGAAATATACGGATGCAAAATTCAAGAGTGAAATTCATTATTACTTAGTCATTAAAGGGAAGAAGGGGAAAAAGCAGATTATCGACCTAGTCGAGGCGGATCCCGTATTCTTCGATCAACTAGCCGTCCCTCAAAGAGTAACAAAAGCAGCCAATTCATTAGATGTTCATGTTCAACGTTTCTCAAAGCCGGATACGACTTTGCGAATTAAATTCTTAGAATAATATGCCAGTTTGGAATTCCACCCATGTCGGTCATTTGTTAGCTCGGACACTCTTCGGGTATGCTAAGAATGACTTATCTATTGCCCAAGGCTATGGTACTTTTTCAGATTTAATTGATTTAGCCCTTCTAAAAGATACACCTGTGCCAGCTGCACCCAATACCTGGGTAACTACAGTCCCCGCTGCTGCTCAAAATACATCCGGTCAAACAGGAACCTGGTACCGCGAATTCAACTATTGGTGGTTTAATCTGATGCACAAAGAGGGCTTGAACATGCGGGAGAAAATGGTGCTGTTCTTTCACAATCATTTTGCGAACGAGCGGGATAAAGTTCAATATCCCCAACACATGTACGCCCAGAATGCCTTGTTTAGAAAATATGCGTTTGGCAATTTCAAGCAGTTAGTGAAAGAGGTGGCGATTGATCCCTCGATGCTCATTTATTTAGACGGGAATAATTCGCGGGGTGCCACACCGAATGAAAATTTTGCCCGCGAGCTACTTGAGTTATTTACGATGGGCATCGGAAATTATTCAGAAACAGACGTAAAGCAGGCGGCTAAGGTACTCTCTGGATGGCAGGTCAATGGATTAACGGCAAATTTTGTAGCCACTCGCTGGTATACAGAGGCCTCCGTAACGATTTTGGGCAAAACGGCGAAATTTGATGTCAATAGTTTGATTGACCACATTTTCGAGCAGAAATCGACAGCCGAATTTATCTGTCGAAAACTCTACAAGGAATTTGTTTATTACAAACCTAATGAGGCTTTCGTCTTACAAATGGCGGCCGTTTTACGGTCTAATAAGTATGAAATAAAGCCTTTACTGAGGTTTTTATTCAACTCAGAAGAGTTCTTTAAAGCCGCCTACATAGGAAGTAAGATTAAAAATCCGATTGAATTAATGATGGGCAGTTCGAAATTATTGGAACTTCCCACTCCGGACTATATCAACATGTATGAATTATCCCGAGTGTTACAGATGCAGCTTTTTCAGCCACCGGATGTGGCAGGCTGGCCTGGGCAACGGGATTGGATTTCGTCGACCACTTATTCTTATAGGGGTGGATTTACAGACTCCTTATTGACAGGTAAACGCTATAATGGGGTTAACATCACAGGAAAATTAGTGCCAGTACCCTATGCGCAAACCTACACAAATTCAGAAAAGGCAGTGGAATTCGTAGAGGATGTGTGCAAACTGTTTTTAGCTTTTCCCATTACAGCTAAGAAGAAGGCATTTTTGCTTGAGACCTTATTAGCGGGAACCATCGTAACTAATTATTCTACATATTCACCCGGTGTAAGTGCAAATCTGCTGCAGTTCTTTAGAGCAGTGATGCGTTTGCCTGAATTTCAACTTTGTTAAGGATGAAAAAGGATTTGACACGTTCAGAGTTTTTGCGTCAGATGGCGCTTCTTTCGGGAGGGGTTGGATTAGGAATTTCTGGGATGCCCGCTCAGGCCTATGCGCAATTGCCAGCCGGTTTAGCCACTTCAGTTCCCACGGGTAATGCCTTAGTTATCATCCAATTAGTAGGCGGAAATGATGGATTGAATACGGTAATTCCGGCAGAAAATGATATTTATTTTGCCAAAAGACCAGATATCGCCATCAAAAAGGAAAATGCGATCGCCCTGAAAAATGGGATGTATTTGCATCCATCTATGGCTCCCATCAAGTCCTTATACGATCAAGGGAATGTTTCGATCATACAAAATGTAGGATATGCGAATCCGAATCGTTCTCATTTCCGTGCCACCGATATTTGGAACACAGGGTCGGATGCGAATGTGGTCTGGGAGGAAGGATGGGCTGCGCGTTATTTGGCAGACAGGTACCCTAATTATCCGATTACGATGCCATTGCAACCTATGGCCATTCAATTAGGCTCCGTAGAATCACTTTTATTTCAATCAGATTTAGGTCGATTCGGCACGGTTTTTGAGGACCCTAATCTCTTCTACCAGCTGGTTTCAGGTACCTTAGCTGATGATGAAATACCACCGGCTACTTTAGCAGGGGATGAATTAGCCTTTTTAAAACAAATTTCAAGTACCTCTATTCAGTACTCAAAAGTGATTCGGGATGGAGCGTTGAAAGGAGCGAATCGGGTCACTTATCCGAATACGAACTTGTCAAAACAGTTAGGAATTGTTGCCAGACTAATCTCGGGTGGATTAGAAACTCCGGTCTATTTATGTACCATAGGAGGATTTGATACCCATGCGAATCAATTAACACAGCATGCGAACCTTTGGAAACAAATATCAGAGGCAGTAGCCGCCTTTCAAAAGGATTTGAAAGCCCAAAATTTGGGAGGTAAAGTTACTTTAATGACTTTTTCTGAATTCGGTCGTCGGGTAAATCAAAACGGCACTGCCGGAACCGATCACGGAACCGCCGCTCCCCTATTTGTGATTGGGGATACCGTTAGAGGAGGAATAGTAGGAGAGAACCCGAGTTTAACAAATGTAGATGCAAGCGGAGACATCAAGGCTGTGTTTGATTATCGCCAAATTTATTCCACCGTTTTAAGTGATCACTTAGGTTTGAGCACGGCTAGCACAACGGAGATATTTAAAAAATCTTTTGAACGTTTACCCATTTTCTTGAGCTCACCACTTTTACCAGAAGCAGACGCAAGAATACGACTGTTAGATCCTGCGCCAAATCCTGCTATAGGATTAGTCAGAATTCAATACGCTGTTTTTGGAAACATGAAAATAGAAGTAGCACTATACAACATGGTAGGAGAAAAAGTGGGATCTCTATTTTCTGGGGATGCTTTAAGTGGAACCTATACCCAAATGTTAGATACGAGCGCTTTCCCAGCAGGAACCTACCTAGTCAGTTTAGCTTCGTCCGGAGGAGAACGAATTACCAAAAGGTTAATCATCATAAATTGAATCTAGATGCTTATCTTTGCTGATTAATGAAAAGATTTTCCAATTGTTTACTTCTGATTCTCCTATTTAGTATGTCTGTGAAGGCACAACAATGGACCTATGGTGCTGGTCTGGGTGGAGCTTTATACCATGGAAATTTTGCTAATTGGAATTTAGTTCCTAATACAAAGGAATTAGCGACCATTAAGCCTAGCATTAATTTACAAGTGATGTATCAACGAAAATCTTATGTAGATTTTCGAGTTCAAGTGGCTTATTCTGGATTAAGTGGAAATATAGAAAATAGGGTTTCTCCCCCTGTGGGTGGTTTAGCGGCTACTAATTTTTCAACCTCCATTTTGCAATTGGATGGCTTAGTTGATTATAATTTTTTGGATTATCAGTCTAATCGAAAAATTATTAACTGGACTCCTTATGTTTATGTGGGTCTATCAGGCGTGCTAGCTAAAGTATCGGGTGTGAATAATGGACTAGAATTTAATTCTTCCTTATTTCCGGTTCTTGCCTTTCCTTATGGTCTTGGGATAAAATACCAAGTGAACTCTAAGGTTGGTTTGCAATTTGAGGCAGGATCAAGAAAGACCTTTTCTTCTGCTCTAGATAGTCCAAGAGATACCAATGTGTCTAATTACAAGTTATTTGATGGCGACCAGTATTTATTTACGTCGATTAGCGTAACCTATACGATACAGTCCATTTTTTGTCCAACGGATTAACATTTTTTAATTGGATAAAGCCGTCTTAATAACTACATTTGCCACCTTATTATCTATTGGTCATTATATAGAATAAAGAATTGAAAGAGTCGATTGATCTTACGAATGTTCCCGTTCACATCGCTGTTATCATGGATGGTAATGGTCGTTGGGCTAAGCAGCAAGGTGTTATGGATCGTGTTTTTGGACATAGATCAGCCTTGAAAGCGGTTCGGGAAACGATTGAAGGTTGTGGTGAATTGGGGGTTCGATTTTTGACGTTATATGCTTTTTCTACGGAAAATTGGAATCGCCCTAAAGCCGAGGTGGCCGCTTTAATGAGTCTCTTAGTGAGTGCCATTAAAGATGAATTACCAGGGATGATGAAGAAAGATATTCGCCTGCAAGCGATTGGTGATTTAAGTAAATTGCCTGCTTCCTCTAGAACTGAATTAGAGAAAGCGATGGCTAAAACGGCTGAAAATAAGGGTTTAACCTTAGTGCTAGCCTTGTCTTATTCCGGTAAATGGGATTTAGTACAGGCTACTCAGCGGATTTCAGCAAAAGTAAAAATGGGAGAATTAGCTGCGGATTCCATTGATGCAGATACTATACAATCTCATCTGTCTACGGCTGAAATGCCCGATCCAGATTTGATGATTAGAACAGGTGGAGATCACCGGATTAGTAATTTTATGCTGTGGCAATTAGCCTATGCAGAGTTATATATTTTTGAAGATTTATTTTGGCCTGATTTTAGAAAAGAACATCTAAATGAAGCGATTGTCGATTTTCAAATGCGTGAAAGAAGATTTGGGAAGATTAGTGAACAGTTAAATTAAGGGCTGAGGCTCATTTATGAAAAAATCAATTGCCATTCAATTTCTAAATAAACGTAGCGCCTTCCTAGGTGTGTTACTTTATATTTTAGGTTCTTATTCTGTTTCTGCTCAGATACTAGGTAGAACGAGATCATTATCGTCTGCACTTCCAGAAACTAGCTTTTCTTATGCTGATCCGAAGGAGTATACCATTGCGGATATTCAGGTATCTGGTTCGAAGTACTATGATGGAACCTCCATGATTAATATTTCAGGTCTTCAGGTAGGGGATAAGATCAAAATCCCTGGTGAGGCTATTGGAGCAGCGATTCGTAAAATCATGAATCAAGGTATTTTAGATGAGGTACAAATACTTGCTTCGAAAGTAGAAGAGGGTAAAGTTTGGTTAACTATCGAGTTAAAAGAGCGACCTCGCTTGTATTCAATTCAGTATACTGGGATTCGCAAAGGAGAGCAAGAGACTTTGAACGAGAAGATGAAGACCTACAAGGGTAAGATTATCACAGAGACACTTCGCAAGAATTTAGAATTGACGATTCGTAAATTTTACCAAGAGAAAGGACGATTAAATGCTAAGACAAAATCGGTCATTAAAGTAGATTCTGTGAGGGGAAATAATGCCATTTTACAAGTGGCTGTCACTAAGGGGGAGAAAGTTAAAGTGAATAAAATTGTATTGAACGGGATCGAGCCTGAGTTTCGTTCTTTAATCTTAAGAAAGATTAAAAATACCAAGCAAATTCGTTTTGGGCGTGTATTTAAACCTTCCAAATTCGTTCCTAAGAAATGGGATGAAGATAAAGAAAAGTTGCTTGAAGCCATGAATAAGTTAGGTTATCGAGATTTTCAATTGCAATCGGATTCAGTGGTTCGATTTAATGATGAGTCCGTCAATTTAATTTTAAGCTTAGTTCAAGGTCACAAATATTATTACCGTAGTGTGCGATTTGAGGGGAATTATATTTACCCTGATTCTCTTTTAAAAGAAGTGTTAGGGGTGAAAAAGGGGGATGTGTACAATACGGAGGAATTGGATAAAAAAATGAATGCGAATCCAGGCGAGGATTTAAGTTCTGTTTATATGGATAATGGGTATCTATTCTATCACGCGGAACCGATTGAGACTGCTATCGAGGGTGATTCAATTGATTTAACCATACGTATTTCTGAGGGTAAACAAGCGACCATTAATAAAGTGTCCTTGAACGGAAATACAAAGACATCTGACCATGTGGTCATGCGTGAGATTCGTACGTTACCAGGTCAAAAATTTAACAAATCTGCCATCATTCGGACGGTGCGTGAACTTTCTACAATTGGGTATTTTAACCCGGAGAAGATTACCCCTAATCCGGTTCCTCGTCCTGATGGTACCGTGGATATCGAGTATAATGTGGAAGAAAAACCTTCGGATCAAATTGAGCTTTCAGGTGGCTGGGGAGGTTATATTGGTTTTGTAGGTACGCTAGGTGTTGTGTTTAACAATTTCTCAGCAAAAAATATTTTAAATCTGAAGTCTTACCGACCATTACCTGCTGGAGATGGCCAAAAGGTCGCTATCCGTTTTCAAGCAAATGGAGCGTCCTTTCAAAACTACAGTCTTACTTTTACAGAACCTTGGTTAGGCGGTAAGAGACCTAATTCTCTTTCAATATCACTGAATAGTAGCATTTCCTATCCATATCTACTCCCTCAAGCAGGTTTTAATAACATGGGCAACGGTGGTTTTGGCGGTGGCGGTTTTGGCGGATATGGCGGCGGATATGGTGGCGGATATGGTGGCGGATATGGCGGCGGATATGGCGGTTATTCTGTTCCTGACTCATTGACAGATGCTCACTTTAACGTAACCAGTTTGTCTATTAGTTTAGGAAAGCGCTTAAAATGGCCTGATGATTATTTTTCATTGAGTCATTCGATTGCTTTTTCTCGTTTTGATGTGGACAGGTATATGACATGGGCATACCCGCAAGGTATTTCGACCTCAGTCACATTTATGACAAACTTTTCGCGAAACAGTATTGACAATCCTACTTTTCCGCGTTCAGGATCTAGTTTCTCGTTATCAGGGACGCTCACACCTCCATTTGGTCTGTTAGGTATGAATAAGGACAACTTGTTGATTGAATACCATAAATGGATGTTTGATGCGAGTTGGTTTAGTCCATTGGTGGGTAAACTTATCCTACATACACGTGCACACATGGGTTTCCTAGGATCGTACGGAGGCAAAGAGACCACCCGATTTGAGCGTTTTGATTTAGGTGGTTCTGGAATGGTGCAAGGTTTCTCTTTCAATCGTGATATCGTAGGTTTAAGAGGTTATAAAGACCGTGTGATTGGGCCATCAGGCTCTTATGGAAACGGGGGTGTTGCCTATAATAAGTTCGTGATGGAGGTTCGTTATCCTGTTTCATTGAATCCATCTGCAACTATTTTCGCCTTGGCATTTGCTGAGGGGGGAAATAACTTTTCTTCTTTGAGCGAATATAGTCCGTTCAAATTGTATAAATCAGCAGGAGTTGGCGCGCGTATATTCATGCCTGCTTTTGGTATGATCGGTATAGATTATGGTTTTGCCTTTGATAAGGCACGTCCTGGAGATTCTGATTTTGGTCAACAAGCATTCACCTTCTCGATTGGACAACAAATTAGATAAGAATGATGCGATTTTGGTTGACAGGTATTGTTATTCTATTGTTTTTGAGCCCTTCAAATGCTCAGAAATTCGGATATGTCGACACGGAATTCATCACGTCTAAAATGCCAGAGTATGCTAAAGTTCAACAACAAATTGAACAGAATACAAAGACTTGGTTAAGTGACGTAGAAAAGAAAAAGCAAGAGCTGGAGAAGTTAGAAAAAGAATACAAGTTAGAAGAGCTTTTGTTAACGGAAGATTTAAAGCAGCAACGTTTAGCGGCTATCCAATTAAAAAGTAAAGAATCGAAGGCTTTTGAAAATCAAGTTTTTGGAGTTGAGGGAGATTTATTCAAGTTAAAGCAAACGGCTTATAAATCCATTTTAGATCAAATCTCAAAAGCAATTGAAAAAGTAGTCAGAGCAAAGCGCTTAGATTTTATTTTTGATAAGGCGAATGATGGGTTGGTATTATTGTATACAAATCCTATTCATGACTATTCAGATTATGTTTTAGAAGAATTAGGGGTGGAGTTAGATCCTAATTTGGCAGAAAAAACAAAGAAAGAGGAGGCGCAAGAGCAAAAAAGTCCTAAAAAGAATTAATTTTACCCTAGATAATAAAGAGAACACAAACAAATTATTAATACACATGAAAAATAAGTTTATTTTGGCCGCAGGCCTACTTTTCGGATTAGCTGCGTTGCCTGCTACGGCTCAAGTAAAAATCGGATTCATCTACCAAGAAAAAATCTATAGCCAAATGCCAGAGGCTAAGCAAGTAGAGGAAGATTTGAAAAACACAGAGAAGCAATACCAAACATTGATTCAAGGAAAAATCAAAGATTTCCAAGATAAGGCAGCGGTATACGAGAAGTTACCAGCTAACACATCTGATATCATCAAGCAAGACAAAGAGAAGGAATTACAAAACTTACAAACGTCGATTCAAGAGTTCCAGCAAAACGCGCAAACTTCGATTCAAAAGAAGCAAGCTCAATTGTTGCAACCTATCGTTAAGAAGATTGAAGAAAACATGCACGCAGTAGCAAACGAGAATGCTTATACATTCGTGTTTAATAACTACGAGCCAGGAACAGGTGCTAATCCTGTACTATTACACTTCCCTGCGGAGGCTGATATCTCAGACTTAGTATTGAAGAAAATGGGAATTACACCACGTCCAGCAGGTGCTCCAGCTCCAGCAGCAGCGGCTCCAGCAGCAGCGCCGGCGGCAAAGCCAGCAGCTCCTAAGAAGTAATTCTTACGTTTTTATAAGGAAGCCTGATCGGAAACGATTGGGCTTTTTTTATGCCCTTATCCATTTTAATGGTCCTGTAATAGAAACTTGTTTTGAAAAAACAAGATAGACATTACACCACAAAAGATGGCAGCATCAGCGAAATTAAAGATGGGCGTGGAGTAATAAGACCCACCCCAAAGCGGAATCCAAGAAGGCAGTGGCCCCTCGTAAAAATCCGCAAAAAACATATCAATTACTTGGCCGTGAAACCATCTCATGGGTGCTCCAGCCGGGGCATTTTGGAACAATACACCATAAAATACCGAGTCAATTAAATTACCAATTGCGCCCCCTAAAATCAAGGCTACTGAAACCAAAAGTCCCGTTGGGCTCTTTTTGACAGTCAAAGAGTACAAATAATACCCAATGGCGAGCATAGCTAAAATGCGAAAGCTTGTCAAGATTAACTTTCCCCAAATAGATCCAATTTGAATCCCAAATGCCATACCCGGATTTAAGGTATAATGTAGTTTGAAGAAGTCCCCAATAATTGGAATTTGGCCAAAGTAACCTGGTTCCATCCAGGTATGAACAGCTATTTTAATTCCCTGATCTAGGGCAATAATTAATAAACTCAAGAGGAAATAGCGGTAATTTTTCATGCGTTGTTTCGGCGGTTTACTTCTTTTTGTAATAGGGCAAATTCGCGAGAAGTTTGTCCAGCAATAGAACTATTTTCCTCTGCGCGTCTAAATAGGTAGGGCATTACTGCGTCCACTGGTCCATATGGCACGTATTTCGCTACATTATAACCCGATGCGGCTAGATTGTAAGAGATATTGTCTGACATGCCTAGTAATTGCGCGAAGTAAATATTCGGGTGATTGGATGGAATTTGTAATTCATTCATGGCATCGCACAGTAGCAAACAGCTTGCTTCGTTATGGGTCCCCATGCAAAAATGAACGATCTCCACATGGGCAAGGCATAATTTAACGCCTAAATCGTAGTCGCGATCCGTATCTTCTTTACATACGTGTAAAGGTTCTGAATATTCGTCTTCGTGTGCTTTTTGACGTTCTTTTTCTAAATAGGCACCACGTACTAACTTCACTCCTAAGTAATACTTGTTTGCCTCAGCCGCCTCGATGGCCTCCTTTAAATTAGCCAACATGTCATGTCGGTACATCTGGAAGGTATTGTAGATGATAGACGTTTTTTGATTGTATTTAGCCATCATTTCGTAGGTTAAACGGTCAATGGTTGTTTGTATCCAACTCTCCTCCGCATCGATAAATAAGCGAACTTGTAGCCTGTGGGCTAAATCACAGATTTCAGTTAATAATTCTTTACTGTGATCGAATAATTCCTGCTCTTCCTCCGTTAATACTGCTTCGGTTTGTGCTTTTTCCAAAAGCTCTGACTGAAAAATTCCTGTTAACTTAAAAACGGCAAAAGGAATGGCTGGATTTTCAGCAGATTTACGGATCGTTTTAAGGATTTCTTCCTTGGTTTTTTGGAATGATTTTTCGCTTTCTTCTCCCTCCACAGAGTAGTCTAAAATAGTCCCGATTTTTGCCTTTTCAAGTTCTTGAATCGTTGATTCACAGCCATCTATGGTTTCACCACCACAAAATTGGGCGAAAATCGTGCTTTTTATTACTTTTTTGACCGGAAAATGCAGGAAAAGAAATAATTTGATGAAAAAAGTGCCTAAATTTACCAACCAATTTTGGTTCATTGCAGCAAAAATCCAATAGGACTTCTTCAACTGAAAATTGTCTTTCGAAGCGAAGGCTATTTTTGTATCCTCAAATGATAAATTAATTGAGGTAACTGTTGATGATTTTTTTGTCATTTGTGCTAAAAATTGATGCAAATATAATTGAAATATTACCGATTGCTTAAGAAAAAAATAAACAAATAAATAGGGGGCGCAAGTCCTCGTTAACCTTCAGAATATTATGAATGCCAATTTAGACATTGTACCGATGCAAGACTGGATTCAGACGAACGGAAAACCCTTAATTATTGCGGGTCCATGTTCAGCTGAGACAGAAGAGCAAGTATTAGAAACCGCTCGCCGTATCAAAGCGGAGGGTTATGCTCACATCATGAGAGCAGGTGTTTGGAAACCTCGTACACGTCCAGGCAGTTTTGAAGGGATGGGAGAACCCGCTTTAAAATGGTTAGTGGAAGCGAAGAAGGAAACAGGATTACCATTAGCGATTGAAGTAGCTACACCAGAGCACATCGAATTAGCCTTGAAATATGGCGTTGATGTTTTATGGATCGGCGCTCGTACCACGGTTAACCCATTTAACGTACAAGATTTAGCGGATGCTTTGAAAGGAGTAGACATTCCTGTACTAGTTAAGAATCCAGTGAATCCAGACCTAGCTCTTTGGGTAGGTGCTTTTGAGCGTCTTCAAGGATCAGGTATCAAGAAATTAGGAGCTATCCACCGTGGTTTCTCTAATGCACAAGAAACAAAGTACCGTAATTCACCTATGTGGGCGATGGCAGTTGAATTAAAGCGTTTGTTCCCTCAAATGCCTTTAATCGGTGACCCATCTCACATGGCTGGAAAGCGCGAATTATTGATGGAATTGTCACAACGTATTTTGGATTTGAACTACGATGGTATGATTATCGAAACTCACCGCGATCCAGATGCTGCGTGGTCAGATGCTTCACAACAAGTTACTCCTGAGAAATTAGGTGAAATGTTACGTGACCTTGAAGTTCGTAATGCAAACTACGGCGCTGACTTCTCTGATGAATTAGCGAGTCTTCGGGAGAAAATTGATAACATCGATCGCGAAATATTAGAAGTTCTTGCTGCACGTATGTCGGTAGTAGAGAAATTAGGCGAATACAAGCGCGATAATAACGTAGCGGTATTGCAATTAGATCGTTGGAAGCAATTACATAATGATCGGGCTAATCAGGCCAAAGGCTTAGCCTTATATCCTGAGTTCGTAGAAGAACTATTCAAATTAGTTCACTTGGAATCGATCCGTAAGCAAACGGAAGTGATGAATAATGCGACAGCATAATTAGATTATAGAGAGGAGAGAAGAGAGAGGAGATCTAAAATCAAAAAAGGGAGCAATTGCTCCCTTTTTTGGTACATAATGATTTTCCAAATCTCTACTCTCTACTCTATTATCTCTACTCTCTACTCTCTACTCTCTACTCTCTACTCTATTATCTCTACTCTCTACTCTATTATCTCTTATCTACTAATCTTCCACCCCGCCCACACAATCAACCCCATCCCCATTAACGTAATGAAGTCCGGGAAACCATGGCCTAGAATGACTTCGATGATAATGGAGAAGATGACGGCGCTATTTCCTACCACGCCTACGACACTCGCTTTTTCGTTCAATAGCGCCTGTGTTGTATAGTATTGAACCCCTAAAGCTAATAGGCCCATAATCAGTGCTGAAATCCATTCGGCGATGGATGGCTGCACCCAAACGCCGGTTAAGAAGCTGTTTTCAAATCCGCCTAGGGTTCCGGTTAAAAGGGAAATGATAGACGCGATAAGTCCGGCGCCCATGAAGGAAACGACCACCCAACGGGAGTCATAGTATTTTTGGGCCTCTTTGATGGCTAAATAGCCTAAAGCCGTTCCCATGGCATAGATGATTCCAGTGCTATGGTGCCAAAGAGAACCATCACTGCTCGGTTGAAAAATGAGCAAGATGCCGAAAAAGCCAATCAGTAGGAATAAAACTTGTTTACCGGAAAGGCCCTCGTTTGGCAATAAAAAGAAGCTAAAGACTGCGATGAAGAGCGGGAAAGCCTGGCCGTAGGTGTTTGTTAAAGAAAGGCCTAAATGTTCTAGTGTGTAGAAGAGGCAATAGAGGGTGAAGGCACCTAGAAGACCTCGATATATGATGAAATAGAGTTTTCCGCCTACTTGAACAGCGGGTTTTCGGTACAGGCTGGTTAATAAAAAGGGAAGTCCTACGGCGCTGCGGAAAAAGACAAGTTGTATGGAGTTGAAGGTGTGGCTCATTTCTTTAGCGATCGCGGACATGATCGCGAAACAAAGGGAGGAGAGCAACATGAAAAAGACTCCTTTGTTGGAATAAATTCGTTTCAACATACGATATAATCTTCGAGGATTAGCTCAAATTTTCTAACTTGCATTTCTTTTCAAAGGTATGACAAAAAAAATTATTTTATCCCCTGATGCACCCGCTCCCATTGGGCCTTATTCCCAGGCAGTTGAGGTGAATAACATCACGTACGTGCAAACCCTGTACGTTTCTGGACAGATTGCTTTATCGGTTTTTGAGGCGGGTGGAAGTATTGAAGAGGAGACGAATCAAGTCATGTTGAATTTGCAACATATTTTGACAGAGGCGGGCTACACATTTGAGCATGTAGTGAAGTGCTCTATTTTCGTGAAGGATATGGGTCATTTTGGCCAAATCAATGAAGTCTACGGTCGTTATTTTGTCGAAAATCCTCCAGCTCGGGAAACCGTGGAGGTCGCTCGCCTTCCTAAGGATGTGCGTGTTGAAATTTCCTGTATTGCCTATAAATAAAAATTATGTCTGATTCAGTACGTGTTCGCTTTGCGCCTAGTCCTACGGGAGCACTCCATATTGGAGGGGTGAGAACCGCTTTATATAATTACTTATTTGCCCGCAAAATGGGGGGTAAATTCTTGTTACGTATCGAAGATACTGATCAGGCGCGTTTTGTGCCCGGTGCGGAAAACTATATTTTAGAGAGCTTAGCTTGGTTAGGCATCAGTCCTGACGAGGGAGTAGGCGTGGGTGGACCTCATGAACCCTATCGCCAAAGCGAACGCAAAGACCTCTACAAGGCCTATGCAGACCAATTATTAGCAGACGGAAAAGCCTATTACGCTTTTGACACCTCTGAAGATTTAGATGCGATGCGTGCTAGCTTTGAGAGTCAGGGTTCCGCCTTTCAATACAATTCATTAACCCGCGTAAAGTTGAAAAATTCGATTGCTTTAGCTCCGGCTGAAGTGGATCAATTAATCACTTCCGGAACGCCTTACGTGATTCGCTTGAAAGTTCCAGCGAAAGGGGAGGTGCGTTTCCAAGATAGCATTCGCGATTGGGTCCACGTGCATACGTCCAGTATCGATGATAAAGTCTTGATGAAGTCAGACGGGATGCCTACTTACCACTTAGCGAACGTGGTGGATGATCACATTATGGAAATTACCCACGTTATCCGTGGAGAAGAATGGTTGCCTTCGGCGCCATTGCATATTTTATTGTACCAAGCTTTTGGCTGGAAAGCACCTCAGTTTGCCCATTTGCCACTTTTACTGAAGCCCGAGGGGAATGGTAAGTTGTCCAAAAGAGATGCAGATTTAGGTGGTTTCCCCGTATTCCCCATGGAATGGACGGATCCAGCAACGGGTGCAATTTCAAAAGGATTCAAACAAGAGGGCTACCTGAAAGAGGCAACCTTAAATTTCTTAGCTTTCTTAGGCTGGAACCCAGGAACGGAGCAAGAGATGTTCAGCTTGACGGAATTAGTGAATGCCTTCTCTTTAGAGCGTATCAATAAAGCGGGTGCGAAGTTTGATGTGAAAAAAGCCCAGTGGTTTAATGAGCAATACATTAAGTTACAAGATCCGGTGGCTTTAGCAGCGGATTATTTGCCTAAGCTTCCAGCAGATCAAGGACTGGCTTTTGTGCATTTATTCTTAGATCGCATTACGTTTCCGCAAGATTTGGCGGAGAAAGTGGCGGAATTTCAAGCCCGTCCAAACATCTATGATGAGGCTGTTTTAGCTTCAAAATGGAATGTAGATGCTTTGAGCGGATTGCAATTCATTTCACAAGCCTTACCTGGTGTGGATTCGTGGGAGCCGGAAGGCATCAAGCACGCGATTCATGAGGTTTTAGAGGCAAACGGAATTAAGATGGGCAAGGTAATGCAGATTTTGCGCGTGGCCTTGAGTGGAAATGGAGCTGGTCCGGATTTGATGATTTCAATGCAATTATGGGGTAAAGCGGAGGTGATCGAGCGATTGTCTACGGCTTTGGCTAAATTCCCAGCACTATAAAAGAAGATGGCCAAAAAGGACAAAAAGGACAAAAAGGACAAAACGAAAGAATTACCCACCGTTCACCCAGAATTAGCGGGATTTGAAATGAATATCGATTCATTAGGAACCATCACGTCCAGCCTTGATCGAGATCGCTTGAATGCGTTTTTGGACAAGCACATGCCCGAGGATAAAAAATTAAAACCGAAAGAAAATGAAGGTTAGTCAAGAGGATGTGAAGAAAATCGCCCATTTGGCTCGATTAGAGATGCCAGAATCCAAGATAGGGGAGATGCAAGATTCGATTAACAAGGTGTTAGTGTGGATGGAAGCCCTCAATTCGGTGGATACATCGTCCGTGGAGCCTTTGGTCCACATGACCCCTGCCTTAAATAATTTCCGCAAAGATGAAGCGAAACTAACATTAGATCGTGCCCAAGCGCTTGCTTTAGGCCCTGATACCAACGAAACTTATTTCAAGGTGCCACAAGTAATCGAATAAATTAGCCGATATAGTATTCAATCGCCTTCTTCATTTCCGATTTACTTACCGGAATATCATAGCCGCAATCCCCGATACCCGTTAACAGCGAGAATCTCACTTCCCCGCCTTTGTTCTTCTTATCTTGAAGCGTTAACGCAATAATCGCTGGAATCTCAGACGCCTTCAGTGTTACCTTTCCATACGTCTCAAACAAATACACTTCGATATCCCCAAGTTCTTCCACACTGATCAATCCACGTTGAAACGCCAAAAAAGCTTCCATAATCATCCCCACAGCAATGGCTTCGCCATGCAAAATTTTACGTTTTCCTTGATCTAATAAGAAGGTTTCCACGGCATGACCTAAGGTATGTCCCCAATTCAAGATCTTTCGCAGTCCTTTCTCCGTAGGATCTTCCGCGACTACCGCCTTCTTGATATCAACAGAATGTTGAATAAGTCCAGCAAAATCCACCTCCGAGAAATCCGTATGGCTTATTTGCTCCCACTTCTCAGCGTCGCGAATCAGGCAATGCTTGATGATTTCGGCATATCCGGAAAGCTTTTGTGCTTGTGGTAGCGTTTGAATAAAGTCTGAATCAATCAATACCGTTTTAGGCAAGTTGAAAACCCCAATGTGGTTCTTCAAACCCTGGAAGTCCACGCCTAATTTCCCGCCCACACTTGCATCCACCTGCGCTAGTAAGGTCGTAGGAATTTGAATAAAGTCTATCCCGCGTTTGTAGGTAGAGGCACAAAACCCGCCCAAATCACCAATCACCCCACCGCCCAAATTTATTAACAAGCCATGGCGATCCATATTCGCTTTTGTCATCGCTTCCCACACCTTTTCACAGGTAGCCAGGTGCTTGCTGTTTTCGCCAGACTTGATTTGAATCTTAATAAACCCTTTGGGTAAATAGGCTTGAATCAACGGAAGGCAAAACTTTGAAGTATGTTCGTCTACCAAAACCGCAATTTGCAAATAGTTATTTCGGCTT
>CANLVU010000028.1 GCA_947494535.1 Cytophagaceae bacterium | reverse complement strand
TCCCACCAACAAATGGGAAGAATGGAAGTATGCGTCCTTGAAATCTTGGAATGATAAAGACCTCGATTGGACTCCTGCTGCATTGAACGAGACTTCTTCAGCGAGCTTACAAACTCAGAATGGGAATACCAGCTTCCACGGCGCATTGCCAGCCGGAGTGGAATTCATTTCATTCGATGCTTTTTTAGTGGCTAATCCTACGATTGCTGCTAAATGGGAGCAGCGTTTACCCATTCTTGATCAGAATTCATTGTATGATTTAAACACAGCACTTGTGGTTAATACGCAGGTTTTGTGGGTAAAAGCAGGTGTTTCAGTTGACCAGGCAATTACACATGATTTTATTCTGTCTGCGGCGCAAGCTTCAGCAGTTCAAAGTCGTTTGATCGTTTATTTAGAAGCAGATGCGTCCTTGACATTAATCGAGCGTGCTTACACGAAGGAGGGTTCAGCAGAAGTTTTGTCTAATTTTGTACAAGAAATTTATGTGAACGATAAGGCGAATTTGACCTATGTGAAGGAACAAGATTTGGCCCAAAACACAACTCACATCGATCATACTTTCATCACGCAGCTGTCTAACACCCAGGTAGATCTTTTTACCTTCTCTTTGAATGCCGCTTACATCCGTAATAACTTGCATTTCTACAGTGATGGAGAAAATGTTGTTTCAAATTTGAATGGACTTTACGTGCCAGGAGAGGATCAATTAATGGATTCTCACACAGTCGTAGATCACCGCAAACCGAATTCGGAATCTCACGAACTTTATAAAGGCGTATTGTTAGGCAACTCGACAGGGGTGTTTAATGGTAAGATTTTTGTGCGACCTGATGCACAGAAGACGAATGCTTTCCAAAGTTGCAAAAACGTCCTTGCTTCCACGCGTGCTACGATGAATACGAAGCCACAATTAGAGATTTGGGCGGATGATGTGAAATGTTCACATGGAACCACGACAGGTCAATTGAACGATGAAGCCTTATTCTATTTACGTTCGAGAGGTATTTCTTTAGCGAATGCGCGAACTTTATTGTTACTCGCTTTTGTTCAAGAGGTAATCGACCGTGTAACACATGAAGAGACGAAGTTACGTTTGACAGATAAAATTATTTCAAAAATCCAGACTTCCTTAGCGATTTAATCATGGCGGAGAAATTAAATATAGATCAAATTAGAGCAGATTTCCCTGTTTTACATCAGCAGGTGAACAAGGCTCCTTTGATTTATTTTGATAATGCTGCGACCACTCAGAAACCGAAAGTCGTCATAGATGCTTTACAACATTATTACGATCAGGATAATGCCAATATTCACCGAGGACTTCACACCCTAGCTGAACGCGCAACGACCGCTTATGAATTAACTAGAACGAAGCTCGCTTCTTTCTTAAATTCTCCCTCCACGGATCAGATTATTTTCACATCAGGTACCACGGCGGGGATTAATTTAGTTGCCCAAACTTTTGGGCGTGCAAACGTCGGAAAAGGAGATCAAATCATCGTTTCTAACTTAGAACACCACTCGAACATCGTGCCTTGGCAGATGATTGCAGCCGAAAAAGGGGCGGAGATTAAGGTTATTCCGGTGAGTGATGCAGGTGTCTTGGATATTGAAGCATTTAAAGCTTTATTAAATTCGAGAGTCAAATTAGTTGCTGTCAATCACGTTTCTAATGCGATTGGAACGATTAATCCGATTGAGGAAATCATTTCTTTGGCCCATGAAGTAGGGGCTAAGGTTTTAATTGATGGGGCTCAATCTGTTGCCCATTTAGCAGTAGATGTGCAAGTGCTTGACATGGATTTCTTTGTGTTTTCTGCACACAAACTTTTCGGACCTACGGGTGTGGGAGTTTTGTACGGGAAGCGTGATTTATTAGAGGCGATGCCACCCTATCAAGGTGGAGGGGAGATGATTAAAGAGGTAAGTTTTGCTGGCACGACCTACAACGAATTACCCTATAAATTCGAGGCAGGAACGCCGAATATCGCAGATGTGATTGCATTTGGAGCTGCTTTGGACTATGTTCAAGCGATTCCTGCAGAAGCATTAGCGGCTCAAGAAGAGGCGCTTTTAGCCTATGCAACGGAGAAATTGCAAAAAATTCCGGGTCTACGTATCGTGGGCACAGCACCAGAAAAGATTGCCGTTATTTCATTCGTGATTGATGGAGTTCACCCACAAGATATAGGTGTTTTATTAGACAAATTTGGCATAGCAATTCGTACGGGACATCACTGTGCGCAGCCATTGATGCAGCGTTATGAGTTAGTTGGAACTTGCCGAGCTTCCTTTTCGTTCTACAATACGTTCGAGGAGATCGATCGTTTTGTGCTTTGTTTAGAGAAAACTTTACAGATGTTAGGATAATGGGACAAGCAATTAACGAAATACAAGAAGAATTAATTGAAGAGTTCGGCCTTTTTGAAGACTGGGCAGATAAATACGAATATTTGATTGACCTAGGCAAGAAGTTAGCGCCTATGTCAGATGCCTTCAAAACAGAGGAAAATGTAATTAAGGGCTGCCAAAGCCGCGTTTGGTTACACGCCGAAAAGCAAGGCGAATTAGTCGTTTTTCAAGCGGATTCAGAGGCCATTATCGTGAAAGGAATGATTTCGATGTTGATTCGGGTGTTATCGAATCATACACCGGCAGAGATTCTAGCCGCTGATTTATATTTCATTGATCAAATTGGAATGAGTCAGCATTTAGCTCAAACTCGTTCTAACGGTTTAGTATCCATGGTAAAACAAATGCAACACTATGCTTTGGCCTTCTCTTAAGCGATTATTTAGAATGGAAAATTCAAGTCAAATGAATGAGGTAGAATTAAAGGAAAAAGTGGTGAAGGCGATTAAAACCGTCTATGACCCAGAAATTCCAGTAGATGTGTACGAGCTCGGATTAATCTATGAAATCAAGATTTTTCCGGTCAATAACGTGTATATTTTGATGACACTTACCTCACCTTCATGTCCATCAGCGGAGAGTATTCCGGTGGATATTGAGAAAGCGGTAAGAGAGATTGAGGGTATTGCAGAAGTCTCTGTAGAATTAACATTTGATCCTCCATACGAGCAGGATATGATGTCAGAAGTGGCCAAATTGGAACTTGGTTTTATGTAATTGCGTTTAATTTTAAATCTAAAATAAAAATATATGTATCCAGAACATTTAGTACATCCCATGCGGATGGATATCGTTGCCGGAGGTTTCCAAGAATTGAAGTTAGCTTCAGAAGTGGAAGACGTGATGGCTAAGCCAGGGACTACCTTGGTGTTTTTTAACTCGGTATGTGGATGCTCTGCATCAACAGCTCGTCCAGGTGTAAAACACGCGGTAGCTGCTTCAGCTAAGAAACCTAATCAATTAGTGACCGTTTTCGCTGGTGTAGATCCAGAAGCGGTTCAAAAAGCGCGTGAGTATACCTTACCTTACCCTCCATCATCTCCTTCGATTGCTTTATTCAAGGATGGTGAGTTAGTTCATTTTGTAGAACGTCACCACATTGAGGGTCGTTCAGCAGATATGATCGCTGGACACTTGGAAGGTGTATTCGAAGAGTTTTGTTAATTATACTATAATAAAAAAGGGAGCTTCCATCAGGAGCTCCCTTTTTTTATGTCCTTTCAGAAAGGATTATTGCTTAGGCGCACCGCCCATCGCTCCTGATTCTGAAGTACTATTTTTTGCTTTCTCAGCCATTTTCTTAGCTGCACCTTCATAGTCACCCGCTTTGATGAAGGACATCTTCAACAAGTCGATTGATTTTTGAGTTGCCTCTTGAATTTGTGCTGGAGTTAAGCTCTTCACTTTGTTCTCTAATTCTTCTGACCATTTCATGTTACGGCCTAAGTACAAGTTGCTGTTCAAGCTTCCTACTAAAGCATTGTCTTGTGAACGTGTCACTTGACGTGATTGCAACCAAGATTTCTTTGCTTCATCGATTTCTTTTTGAGTGAAACCTTCTTTCAATACTTTCTCGATTTCCTCTTTGAATGCTGACTCTAGCTTAGCTAAGTTTTCTGGAGCATAAATCGCATATCCGATGAACGCACCGCTTTGGTCTAATGGACTAGCCACGAATTGAGAACCAACGCCGTAAGATAAACCGTCCTTCTGGCGAATACGGTTCATTAAGCGTGAGCTTAATCCACTACCACCACCTAACATATAGTTAGATAATTCTAACGCAGCATAGTTAGGATCGCTATCAGAAATCTTTAATGGTTGGTAAGCTAAGAAGAAAGCATTTGCTTTGTCTGGCGTCTCGATCGAAATTGCTTTTCCAGCTGTTTCTTTGAACTCATCTGGAACGCGTTTGTATGGCTTAGGAGATTTCCAATTGCCAAATTCTGCCGCAATTAAATCTTTTAATTCTTTCTCATCAAAATCACCAACCGCTGAGAACGTTGCATCAGAAGCTCCGTAGAAGTTTTTATAGAAATTAACTGACTCCTCTAATTTTACAGCGGCATAGTTAGCCGTTTGCTCTGCCATGGTAGGCTGGTAGCGAACGTCTTTCTTATCATAGTGTCCAGCTCTTAATTGGCCTAATGCCTCAGAACCTTTCGCTTGTGGCTCGCTTTTTTGACCTTCGATCGCTGTTAAATTCTCTTGCTTCAATTTTTCAAATTCAGCTGCAGGGAATACCGGTTGTTTTAATGCCTCAGCCACTAATTTCATAGCTGGGATTAAATTTTCACGTGTTGTTTCAATTGAAACGTTCGCTTGAGTCGCTCCACCAGAGATACCCACGCGTGCTTTTAACTTGTCTAATTCATCTTGGAATTGTTGACGTGTATGTTTCGCTGTTCCTTTAGATAACATATCTGCCGCTAAATCTGCTGCAGTAGATGTACCCATTAACGATTTTACATCGCCAAAACGTAAGGTCATTCTAGCGTATACTGAATTACCTCTTGTTTTCTTAGATAATAACGCTACTTGAACACCACCGATTTTCTCTGTCTTCGTGCGTGAATCAATGTTTGCTGGAGATGGATCAAAAGCTTCCCCTTGGCTTACTGCTGCCTTCGGCTTGAAGTCTTTTAAAACTGTTGCTACATCTTTTGCTTCAGGAATCTCCGCACGCTCTGGTTTCTCTGTAGGGTAGAAAGTACCAGTTGTTCTATTGGAAGATTTAAAGTAAGCAGCTGCCACACGTTGAATATCAGCAGGAGTGATTTTCTCTAATTGGTTACGCGTGTGGAATAATAGACGCCAATCGCCTTGAGCGATGTACTCAGACATTCCAACACCCACACGTTGTGCATTGTTTAATAACAATTCGATGTTCTTAATACCTTTGGTCTTAATACGATCAACCTCTTCTTTTGTTGGAGGAGTTTTGGCAAAATTCTCAATCGTTTCGACCATGATCTTGCGAACAGAATCCAACGATTTCTCTTTTAATACCTCAGCACCAAAATAAACCAAGCCTGGCTCTTTTAATTGGTAAGAGAATCCAAACTGGCTACTTGCCTTCTTTGTATCAATTAACGCTTTGTATAAACGTCCTGAAGGAGCATCTGTCAATAAATCAGCCATCACATCTACTGCAACATAATCAGGATGTAAGGCAGAAGGAATATGGTAGGCCATACCTACTACTTGCACATCACCTACACGACGAAGTGTTACTTCTCTTTCGCCATCTTGTGTCGGTTCAGCCGTGAATGTAGGCGTTAATACGCGCTCTGGACGTGGAATAACGCCAAATTTCTCATTCACTAACTTCAATGTTTTGATAGGGTCGAACTTACCAGCTACTAATAATACCGCATTATCTGGTTGATAGTATTTGCGGTAATAGGCTTGCAAGTTTTCGATAGGCACTTTTTCGATGTCAGAACGAGCACCGATAGTGGAGTTACCATAGTTATGCCATAAGAAAGCAGTAGAAACGATACGCTCCATTAAAACACTTCCTGGATCGTTTTCGCCACGTTCGAATTCGTTACGAACTACGGTCATCTCCGTTTCTAATTCGCTTTTCGCGATACGTGAGTTGATCATACGATCTGCCTCCATATCTAATGCCCAGTCTAAGTTTTCATCGGTAGAAGCGAATGTCTCGAAGTAATTAGTTCGGTCTAACCAAGTTGTACCATTGAATTGAGCACCGTGATCTGAGATCTCCTTGGCTACTTCCTTGTGTTTTTCTTTCGTACCCTTGAACACCATGTGCTCTAACAAGTGAGACATTCCCGTTTCACCATAGCCCTCGTGGCGAGAACCTACTAGATAGGTAATATTAACGGTTACGGTTTGTTTAGACGGATCAGGGAATAACAATACTTTTAAGCCGTTAGCTAGTTTATATTCCGTAATTCCCTCCGCTTCAGTTACCTTTTCAGGTATTGGAAGGCTCGCGGACGCCTTTTGTGTTGATGGAGTGGGTTTAGGTTGCGCTAATGCAGGTTGCAAAAGACAAAGCAGTAAACCCGATAGAATAATTCTCTTCATAGGGGTATTTTGTTTTTTAAGGATAGAAAATTAAAAATTATTTAATGGAGTGTATGCGATTTAATGATGAACGGCAAAAATTATTTCTTGTATTGTTGAATTAACTTGTAAATCGCTTTTTGTGTTTCCATGTTGGGGAAATATTCAAAAATTATTTCATGCTTATCATAATCCAATAGAAGGCCTGACTCTAAAAAGTGAAAGGCTTCTTTGAATTGACCTGCTTTTATCAAAAAGATAGCTGCTCGGTAATATAAGTCTGCTTCTTCTGGTAATTCATCGATGGCAGAAAGCATAATTTCTGCACACTTTTCGAAATCGTTCAAATCGTAGTGCAATTGCGCCCATTTGACCCAAGTAGGAGCGAAGAAGGAGTCTAAATCTATGGATTTGGCATAGGCCTCATCAGAAGAAACAGGATTGCCTAAATAGGCCTCTACATCCGCTAATCCCGTCCAATATAATGGATTGATGTCATTTAATTTTAGCGCTTTCTTTAAGAAATGCAAAGCCTCAAACCATTTGTCCATTTCAGTCAAACAAACAGCTAAACCATAATAGCCTTCATCCCAAAGTGGATCGACCTTAATTGCCTCTTTATACTGTGTTAATGCCTCATCAAAACGACGCTGGCGTTCAATGCTAGCACCTAAACAGCAATATAATTCTGGATTCGGATCATCGTATTTCAAGCACAGGAGATAAGATTCTTCGGCTTTTACATATTCCTGAATGTTCATGTAGGTATTCCCTAAATTGAATAGGGAAGAACCGAAAGTGGGTTCTATTGCCAAAGAATACTCATAGGCATCGATCGCTTTTTCAAACTGCTTCAGCTTGGAATAGGCTATGCCTAAATTGTACCAAGCGGTGAAAGAAAAGGGATCAGCATCGATGAATTGTTTGTAATAGGGGATACTTTCCTCGATTTTGCCTATCTCGTCTAAACAATTAGCTAGTTCTACTAAGGCATTTTCGTTTTCTGAATTTAACTCCAAACACTTCTTTAGCATATCCACTGCTTCACGGGGCTTCCCCCAAGCTTGGTAGCTAAGCCCTATTCGGAAATAGACTTCGTCTTTTTCTTCTGTTCGATCTAGAGAAGCTAAAAATAGTTGGATGGATTCTTCGTGTTGCCCCATTTGGCTTAATAAATAGCCTTTCACTAGCGTTAATTCGATGTCATTGGGGAATAAGAGAATGGAATTTTCAATCAGTTCCATGGCCTCCTCTGGCTTTTGCATTTCCCCCAAAATTTGGGCTTTCAGCGTAATTAACTCTAAGGAATAGTTGAAATGGCTGAGTCCTAAATTTACAGCCTCTAAGGCTTGGTCAAAACGTGATTGAACAAAGTAATGTTCGGCTATTTGTTCCAAAGTCTCTGCATCGAAAAACGCGTTTTCTTGCTGATTCAACATGTTCTCGTAGCGTTGAACAGAAGCTTGGATATCTTCTTTATTCTCGTCGAATTCGGGATCTAGCATTTTTCGGGATACATTTTTACTAAAATAAAGAATAATATTTATTCTTGAACGCCTTTTCGGCTTAATTTTGTTCCAAACACCTGATAATGTCAAAAATCTGCGCTATTGCGGACCTCGGTACCAATACGTTTCAATTATTAATTTCCCCGCTTTCTGAATTTCGAGTGGAGGAGCACTTACAACGGCCAGTTGGTTTAGGGAAAGGGGCTATGGAAGAGGTGACCTTGCAAGCAGATGCAATGGATCGGGCGCTGACTGCTTTACATGAATTCATGGCTTTGTTTATTTCCAAAGGAGGAGTTGCCTCAGATTTTTACGCCATAGGCACTAGTATTTTGCGTCGAGCATCGAATGCAGACATCTTTATTCAACGGGTTTACGAAGAATTAGGCATCCAAATTCAAATCATTGATGGCATGCAAGAAGCAGAATATATCTATAATGGAATACGAAATTCCTTGCCAGAACGTTGGGAGAAAACAAGTCTAGTGATGGACATTGGTGGCGGAAGTGTGGAGTTTATTTTGTTTAGAGGTGATGAAGTTCTTTACCGCGTGAGTTTGGAGTTAGGTGGATTGCGATTGAAGTCCTTGTTTTCGGTAGATGATGAGTTTAATCTAGCCATTTTGAAAGATTTAGAAGTGTATGTTTCGAATGAAATGATTCCGCTTTTAGACGTCTGTCGCTTGGCACGACCAAGTGTAGTAATTGGAGCTGCTGGCGCTTTTGAAACGATATTGGATTTAGAGAGTAGATCAGGTCATGCGCCTGCCTCTTGTGAGTTAAATTTAGAGGTATTTTTACAGCATAAAACTAACCTAGATGCTTTAGCATATGAAGAGCGAGTGGGTTATCCAGGAATGAAAGCATTTAGAGCGAGTATATTTCCTTATGCCACTTTTTTAGTGGAGAAAGTTTTGCGTGAATTGGAGATCAAGGAGCTTTGGTTTTCGTCGTATAGTTTAAAGGAAGGCTTTTGGTTTACTGAACTCCAAAATCCATCAAACCAACCGTAGAATTTGAAAAAAAAATTGTAAACTTGTAGTAAATAAGATTAATCAACCCCTTCATATGGCTTTTTCATTAGCAACTATTTTACTTCAGGCGGGCACAGTGACCGTCGATTCTACTGCAGCTATGGCAGATTCCATTGTTAATTCGGCTCCTGTTCAAGAAGTTACGAAAGTAGTAGTGGAAGAGTTTTCTGTATTGGACTTATTAGGAAAAGGGGGATATGTCATGTATCCAATCGGCTTCTTATTTGCAGCAGCCGTATTCTTGTTCATTGAACGTTATTTGTATATCCGCAAGACGGCAAAATTAGATGAAGATTTCTTGCATAAGATTCATGATATGTTGCAAGCAGGGAACGTACAAGGAGCGATTAATTTCTGTAAAGCGACTTCCTATCCAATTGCTAAACTTTTAGAAAAGGGTTTATCTCGTTTAGGTTCCCCTATCCGTGATATCGAAGCGGCTATAGAGAATAAGGCCAAAGTGGAGATCTATAATATGGAAAAGAATTTAGGTATTTTAAGTGCTATCGCACGTATCGCTCCCATGTTTGGATTCTTAGGTACTGTTACGGGTATGATTCGTACGTTCCACAACATCTCCATCTCTAATAAAATTGATATTTCAACGATTGCTGGTGGTATTTATGAGAAAATGGTGACTTCAGCATCTGGTTTGATTGTAGGTATCATTGCTTACGTGTTGTATACTTTATTGACAACTATGATTGATCGCACCATTAATAAAATGGAAATTACAGCGATTGATTTCTTAGATATTCTTCACAAACCAGCGTCTAAAGCCTAATTCGATGAATTTCAGAAAAAGAGCCAGAGAAGCATCAGAAGTAGAAACAGGAGCCCTTGCGGATATCCTTTTCTTTCTATTGATGTTCTTTTTAATGATTTCGACGCTAGCTTCTCCGGATGCAATTAAATTGCTATTACCAGAAACAGCTAAACCAATGCCTACGCCTGCCAATGAAGTGATTCGTTTGACGGTGGATGAGCAGCTAAATTATTACATTGATGATCGTTTAGTGGATGTAGCAAATTTAGAGGCTGAATTGACGAAAGAAGCGACTTCTAAAAAGGCAGTCACTTTAGTGGTTCGAATGGATCGCAACCAGACGGTACAAGAATTAACCAATATCTATGACCTAGCGGCTAAATTAAAGCTTGCGATGGTGATGGCCGCGGAAAAGAAAAAATAGAAAACATCGAATTCTTGGGCAAAATACGGCCTAAAATCGTATATTTGCACCTATATCTCAGCTGTTTGTAGAGTTGAGAATCATTTTGTTTTCTTAATTAATGGAAAAAATCCTAAAATTTGGTGGGACCAGTTGTGGTAGCATTGAAAGTATTCAATCCGTTTTGACGATTATCGAGTCAAAAGGAAAATCCTCCTCAGATTTTGCTGTTGTCTTTTCTGCTATGAGCGGTGTGACCAATCATTTGTTGGAAGCGGGCACCCTAGCAGCTCAGCCGAAAAGTACCCTAAATACCCTTATTGAGACGATTGAAACACGTCATTTTGATATCATCAAGCACTTTATTCCAGTAACGGGACAAAGTCAGGTGATTGCACATGTGCGAACCTTGGTGAACGAATTACGCGATGTTTTGAAAGGTATTAATTTGATAAAAGAAATTTCGCCTAAGACCTCTGATGCATTGGTAAGTTTTGGAGAGCGCTTATCGACATATTTAATTTACGCTATTTTACATCACAAAGGTCTTCCAGTTATCTATGTAGATGCTCGGGAGATCATCAAAACGAATAGTTCCTTTAGTCATTCAGAAGTTGATTTTGCGGTTTCCAATCCCTTAATTGCTGCTTATTTTGAAGCGAACAATGGTAAAATAGGATTGATAACAGGTTTTATCGCTTCCAATACTAAAGGGGAAACAACGACTTTAGGTCGTGGTGGTTCTGATTATACTGCTTCGGTGATTGGAGCTGCTCTAGGGGTAAAAGAAATTGAGATTTGGACGGATGTGGATGGAATGATGACAGCTGATCCGCGCAAAGTGAAATCTGCCTTTACCATTCCGTCGATTTCTTATGCGGAAGCGATGGAATTGACCCATTTTGGAGCTAAAGTGATTTATCCTCCATCATTGCAACCTGCTTTTGCTGCAACTATCCCGATTCGGGTGTTGAATACCTTTAATCCATCTTTTGAAGGGACTGTTATCAGTAAAGAACCAACCAGAAGCCCCTATATTATTACGGGAATTTCTTCCATTGATGCGTTAGCTTTAGTGAACTTACAGGGTTCAGGAATGATCGGTGTGGCGGGAGTTTCGGCTAAATTATTTACCGTTTTAGCCCGTGAAAAAATATCAGTTGTCTTGATTTCTCAAGCATCTTCTGAGCACAGTATCTGTTTTGCGATTGATCCATCCGTATCAGATAAAGTTCGAAAGCTTTTAGAAAAAGAATTTTTGGCTGAAATGACAGCTGGAGATATTGAAGGAATTGATATCCAAAAAGACCTCTCGGTCATTGCTGTTGTGGGTGAGGGGATGCGTAAGTATACCGGTGTTAGTGGAAAGTTATTCTCTTCTTTAGGGAAAAATGGGATCAATATTGTCGCTACTGCGCAGGGTTCTTCTGAGTTGAATATTTCAGTTGTGATTGAAAATAAGGACCTTTCCAAGGCTTTGAATGTCATTCACGAGACTTTTTTCTTCTCGCAGATTAGAACATTACACCTCTATTTAGTGGGTGCTGGTTTGATAGGAAAGACTTTATTAGCGCAAATTATTGGCCAGGAGCATTATTTGGCCAAATACAAAGGCATTAAAATCCGTTTAACCGGAATCGCTAATAGCCGCAAGCAATTAATTAAAGAAGAGGGAATTGAGTTAGATCAAGCTTTAGACTTATTAGATTCTATGGGTGAGCCGGCTGATTTAGCTGGATTTATTAACAAGATTAAAGCATTGAACTTACCGAATTCCATTTTCGCTGATTGTACGGCGAGTAAAGAAATATATACAAATTACTTAGGTTTATTTCAGTCAAATATTTCGGTGGTAACGCCTAATAAGGTAGCTAATTCAGGTCCATATGATTTGTATGCGCAATTACATCAAACGGCTCTAGCAAAAGGAGTTAAGTTCTTATATGAGACCAATGTGGGGGCCGGATTACCTGTGATTAATACCTTACAAGGGCTAATCGCTTCGGGTGATCGCTTTGAGAAAATTGAAGGAATACTTTCGGGTACTTTGTCTTTCTTGTTTAATCAATTTAAGCCGGGTAAGTCATTTGGAGAGGTATTGAGAACAGCTAAACAAAAGGGATATACAGAACCAGATCCGAGGGAAGATTTAAGTGGATTGGATGTGGCTCGTAAAATTTTGATTTTAAGCCGGGAAATTGGAATGAAATTAGAGTTCTCTGATATCACCATTGAGAAAATTATTCCTCCAGCGTGTGAGGCGGCTCCTTCGGTGGATGCTTTCTTTGAGGAGATAGATAAAGCAAATGCTTTCTTTGAGAAATTAGTGAATGAGGCTGCGATCAAAGGTGAGGTTTTGCGCTATATCGCTTGTTTAGAGGATCAAAAAATCACCATCGGTTTACGTTCTGTGGGACCAGCACATCCATTCTACCAAATGGATGGGGCTGACAATGTAATTGCCTTTACAACAAAGCGTTACCATGATCGTCCATTGGTCATTAAAGGTCCTGGAGCAGGAGCTGAGGTGACTGCATCGGGGGTTTTTGCAGATATTGTATCCATCGGTAGTCACCTCGCATAATATGGAAAAGATACGTGTATATGCCCCGGCGACCGTGGCGAATGTGGCTTGTGGATTTGATATCTTCGGATTTGCCGTGAACCATCCTGGAGATGAGGTCGTGTTACAAAAGAAATCAACTCCAGGTATCGTAATTATAGAAATTACAGGTGATGAGGGTAGATTACCCAAGGCTGTAGAGAAAAACACAGCTGGTATTGCGATCCAAAAATACTTAGCCTTTATCGGTCGTGAAGACCAAGGTTTTGAATTGTCACTTCACAAAGATATGCCTTTAGGTTCTGGATTAGGTTCCTCAGCCGCTTCGGCTGTTGCAGGCGTTTTTGCGGCAAATGAACTAATGGGCCGCCCCTTATCTCAAAAAGACCTCTTACCCTTCGCGATGGAAGGCGAGCGCGTCGCCTGCGGCTCCGCGCACGCAGACAATGTAGGACCCTCGTTATTAGGAGGCTTTATCATTATTCGCTCCTACGATCCTTTAGATATCATTCAAATACCCGTACCATCCGATTTGTACGCCAGTATCGTTCATCCGCAAATCGAGGTGAACACAAAAGATGCGCGCGGAATCTTAAATAAAGAAATCTCTTTATCTACCACCATTACCCAAATGGGGAATGTAGCAGGACTTGTAGCTGGCCTTTTATTGCCTGATTATGACTTAATTGGCCGTTCCTTAGTGGATGTAATCATCGAACCTTCTCGTGCGATCCTTATTCCGGGATTTGCCGAAGTGAAAGCCGCTGCAATTGCAAATGGTGCCCTAGGTTGTTCTATCTCAGGTTCTGGACCTTCCTTATTTGCCTTATCGAAAGGTGAAGAAACGGCTCAAAATGTAGCCAAAGCCATGGCCGCAGAATTTACAGCCCTAGGTATCGGTTCTGAGCAATATGTCTCTCAAATCAATCAGAAAGGCCCTGTTATTTTAGCTGATTAAGCTTTCGGATGCGCTTGGAGGTAGATTGCCTTCATTTTTTCCATTGAATTATGGGTGTAGACCTGTGTCGCCGCTAAGTTAGCGTGGCCCAATAATTCCTTGATGGCATTCAAATCAGCTCCTTTATTCAGTAAATGTGTCGCGTAGGTATGGCGCAATACGTGAGGAGATAACTTCTCTAGCTGGCTATATTCCCCTAAATTTTTCTTGACTAAACGCTGCACAAACATGGGATAAAGGGGTTCTCCTTTATCTGTGAGTAATAAATGGGAGTTTTCGAAGGAGCAAAAGCCCCGATATGCCTGGATGAGCTCAATTAAAAGCTGTGGTACGGGAATCACTCGTTCTTTATTCCGCTTTCCAATAACTCGGATTGTTTTAGCCGCTAGATTGACTTGGTTGTTTTGCAGTGAAATCAATTCCGCAAGACGAATTCCCGTCCCGTAAAGAAGAAAAAGAATAAGTTCGTCTCTCGCTTCGCTGAAATTGGTAGCAATTTTTCGGTTGTCCACCAGGTTTTCCATCTCTGATTCGCGCACAAATTGAGGGATTTTCTTGGTGGTTTTGACCATCCGGATGGAGCTCATCGGGTTTTCTTCGATTTTACCCGTTCGTAATAGGTACTTATAGAAGGTGCGAAGTGTGGCTAGCTTGCGGTTAATGCTGCGGTTTTGGATGGAATCATCGGATAAGCTGATGAGCCATTTGCGTATGGTTAACGCTTTAACTTGTAGAAGTTCAGCAGGAGCGATGAAAGCGGTAAACTGTTCTAAGTCAGTGGAGTAGGAGGTAATCGTATGCGAACTGAGGCGCCTTTCGATGGACAGGTGGTCCAAAAAAAAATTGACTAATTCACGATTCATCATCGAAATTAGTCAATTCCTTTAAAGATTGTATAGGAAATTAGTTATTAATATTTCCGTAAGTGGTTTGCTTGTAAGCAGCACGAATCATTTCTTTACGACGTCCTACAGAAGGTTTTTCGAAAGCAGATCTTCTACGTAGTTCTTTAACTACACCTGTTTTTTCAAATTTCTTCTTAAAGCGCTTTAAAGCTTTATCAATTGATTCGTTCTCTTTTATCGAAATAATTAACATTTTCTTTTGTCTGTTTTTTTAAATTGTGTGCAAAGATAATCATATTTTTTTGATGCGCAATAGGTGAATCGATTATTTCAATGAATGTTTTTGCCTATTTTTGTAATTCATTTTATTCGTTTTTATGTCAGACTTTTCACGCACTACCGTTACTGCCGCGTTAATTTATGCGAATGGACCTATTCATATTGGTCACTTAGCCGGATGTTATTTACCAGCAGATATCTATGTGCGTTATTTACGCTTACAGAAAAAAGACGTGATTTTCGTTTCTGGAACGGATGAACACGGCGTCCCAATTACGATAAAGGCGGCGAAAGAGGGTAAAACACCTCAGCAAGTAGTTGATTATTATTACAAGGAAATCAAAGATTCATTCGAAAAATTTGGTATTTCTTTTGATATCTATGGCCGCACGTCAGATCCGGTTCACCATCAGGTTTCCCAAGAGTTCTTTTTGAAATTATACAACGAGGGGAAGTTTATCGAAGAAGTGACGGAGCAATTCTATGATGAAGAAGCGAAGCAATTCTTAGCGGATCGCTATATTACAGGTGATTGTCCCTCTTGTAAGCAACCTGGGGCCTATGGTGATCAGTGTGAAAAGTGTGGAACGACACTTTCGCCTACGGAGTTATTGAATCCTAAATCGGCTTTGAGTGGATCTAAACCCGTATTAAAGCCGACCAAAAACTGGTTCTTGCCCTTGGATCAATGGCAACCAGAATTAGAGAAATATATCAATTCACATCCAGAATGGAAGTCGAATGTGACGGGGCAAGTCAAATCTTGGTTGCAAGAAGGTTTGAAACCGCGTGCAATGACACGTGATTTGAATTGGGGAGTGCCTATTCCTTTGCCGGACACGGAAGGCAAAGTGCTCTATGTGTGGTTTGATGCTCCCATCGGTTATGTCTCCATGACGAAGCAATTAACGCCGGAATGGGAGACTTATTGGAAAGCGAAGGATAGCCGTATTGTACATTTCATAGGAAAGGATAATATCGTATTTCATTGCCTCATCTTCCCAGCGATGTGTATGGCGCACGGTGGCTATCAATTAGCAGATCAGGTGCCTGCGAATGAGTTTATGAACCTAGAGGGTGATAAGATTTCGACCTCGCGTAATTGGGCTGTTTGGTTGCACGAATATTTAGTGGATTTTCCGGGCAAGCAGGACGTATTGCGTTATGCATTGACGGCTTCAAGTCCAGAAACGAAAGATGCAGATTTTACGTGGGCTGATTTTCAGACCAAAAACAACTCCGAATTAGTAGCCATTTTAGGCAATTTCGTGAATAGAGCTTTTGTATTAATTGATAAAAACTTCGGTTCTGTGGTGCCTCCTAAAGGGGAAGGTACGGGATTGGAAGTGGATTTGATGGCGGCTGTGTCTGATATTCCGGCTAAATTAGCGGTAGCCTTAGAGAATTATAAGTTCCGTGATGCCCTCGTTTTAGCGATGGAAATTGCTCGATTAGGGAATAAGTATTTAGCGGAAGCGGAGCCTTGGAAAATAATGAAAGAAGATTCAGCGAAAGCGGGGACCGTCTTGAATTATGCGGTGCAGTTAGTAGCCCAGGCAAGTATTGCTTTAGAGCCATTTATTCCATTCAGTGCACAGAAATTGCGTTCTGCTTTAGGAATGGCTTCTTTTGAATGGTCCAGTTTGGGTGATTTCGAGTTGATTTCAGCTGGAACTGTTTTGCAGAATCCAGGTTTGTTATTCGAAAAGATTGAGGATGAGGAGGTACAAAAGCAGGTTGATAAATTAACTCAAACAAAAACACAGATGGAATTAGCGACTAAAGCGGTGCCAGCTCTAAAGGAGACGATCGCCTTTGATGATTTTGCCAAAATGGATATTCGCATTGGTGAAATTGTTGCAGCAGAGAAGATGGAAAAGAGTAAGAAGTTATTGAAGCTTCAAGTGAATGATGGTTTTGTGACGCGCACGATTTTGTCTGGAATTGCAGAACATTTCGCACCGGAAGATTTAGTGGGTAAGCAAGTGACCTTTCTAGCTAACCTTGCACCGCGTAAAATGATGGGTATTGAGAGTGAGGGGATGATTTTAATGGCAGAAGATTCAGATGGAAGTCTAGCCTTGGTACAGCCTAATAAGCAGATTTGGAATGGTGGGACCGTTAATTAGGATCTATTTCAGGTAGGTATAAAATAAAAATAAGGTCAGAAGAAACTTCTGGCCTTATTTGTTTAACCTCTAAACCTATTTAACTATGAAAATTTATACAAATGTAAGCATTTAGTCGGTATTTTATTAGTTTAATACAAAAAAATAAAAAAGGTGAAGTTAAAAACTTCACCTTTTTTGATTACCTCTAAACCTATTTAACTATGAAAACTACTGAAAATCTATTTACAACATAACAATCAAGTGCTCTTGTTGTTCTGAACTGTTATCGAAATTAGCGTCGATAACAGGCTCTGTGCTTACAATTGACCAAACTAGGTTGATCTTTTTAGCTGCTTGATTAATTTCTTTGATCCAGTTTAACGTCTTAGTGTCTGAAAAATTTTGTCCTTGATCAGAAATAGTTTTGATGGTTTGGTTGAAAACCACTTTTTCTGACTCAGATGCTTTTATAAACTCTGTTTTGTTATTTTGGAAATCTTCTAAAATCGATATAGTCAAACTCGCTGCGCTTGCGCTCTTTACTTGAGCGTCTTTGCGAATCAACGAGGTGATCACTTCTGATAATGTTTCTGATTTTACTGATAAATCGTTTGAACGATTAAATGAACGTGCTTCTTCTCCTGCAACCGCGACTAGGTTTAATCCAATTAAACAACTAGCTAATAATAATGTCTTCTTCATATTTTTGTTATATTTATTATCTAAATCAACAATGTAAAATTATTGCATTTTTTTAATATGACAAAACTTTATTTTAGTCTATTTTTTTAATTAATTTTTGTTAAATTCCGATTTTACACTTAAAATCAGAATTAAATATATAATTATTGATTTTTTACAGAATTATATTTGGTTAATTATTTTAAATCATTTGAATAATTCTTGAATAAGATTTGCGGAAAAATTCAAATATTCTTTAAATAATGCAATCATTGGTTGTATTTGTTCATTGTTTTCGTTAATCCTTCAGCGCAGAATGATTCAATTATCTCCGCGGTTTTGTCTAAAATGAAGGGGATTGTCTCTATTTCAGCTTCCGAAAAGTTACTTAAGACATAATCTGACTGCCTTCCTTTGGCAAAATCACTACCGATTCCCATTCGTAAACGCGGGTATTCTGTTCCAGCTAGAACTTCTTCTATGCTTTTAAGTCCATTATGTCCTCCGGAAGATCCTTTAGGTTTTAATCGCAGGGATTCGAAAGGAATGGCCAAGTCATCTACTAACACCAGCATGTTCTCTTTCTCTATCTTATAATAGGAAAGCCAATAGTTAACGGCTTTCCCACTAAGGTTCATAAAGGTGGTTGGTTTTATCAAATAGATGGTATGACCTTTCTCTTTATAGGAGGCGATGGAGGCTAGGCGATCTGTTTTAAAGGAGATTTCTTTTTGTTTTGCCAAAAAATCCACCGCCATAAAGCCAATGTTATGGCGAGTAAATAAGTATTGCGGGCCTATGTTGCCCAATCCAACGATTAAAAAGTTCATAGGTATTGAATTTGTATACAAATTACGTTCAAATTTTTTAGAACACCTCTTTGCACTTACCTTCGCATAAAATTTATTTATATGAAAAAAATAGCCTGCATCACAGGTGCGAGTTCTGGAATCGGCCGTGCCACAGCTCAAGTCTTAGCTAAAGAAGGGGTTCAATTGATTCTTTGTGGTAGAAGAAAGGAACGTTTGGAAGAATTGCAGGCTAGTTTGTCTGTAAATTCGACTATTTTAACCTTTGATGTTAGTGACCAATCCTCCGTTATCAAGGCTTTTCAATCCCTTCCAGCTGAATGGAATAATATCGATGTCTTGGTAAATAATGCAGGTAATGCGCATGGGATGTCCGCTATTCAAGATGGCGATGTAGCTGATTGGGACGCGATGATGGCTTCGAATGTGACTGGCCTATTATATGTTTCGAAAGAGGTGATTAAAGGGATGGTCGAAAGAAAATCAGGTCATATCATTAACCTATCTTCCATTGCAGGAAAGCAAATTTATCCGAATGGGAATGTATATTGTGCGTCCAAAGCGGCGGTTGAAGCATTATCTGCTGGAATGCGCCAGGATTTAAATCCTTTTGGGATTAAAGTGTCCAATGTAGCTCCAGGGGCAGTGAATACAGAATTCTCGTCTGTTCGTTTTAAGGGCGATGCTACGAAAGCAGCATCGGTATATCTTGGATTTGAGCCACTTGTCGCAGAAGATGTGGCAGATTTAATTCGCTACATAGTCTTAGCTCCGGCCCACGTCAATATTGCGGACGTGACTATTTTGCCGACAGCACAAGCTTCAGCGACGCAAATTCTAAGAAAATCTTAAATTGAACGTTGGCGTACGGTCTCAAATATGATGACACCTGCTGCAACCGATACGTTTAATGATCCTACTTGACCTGTCTGAGGAATTTTAGCGATCTCATCTGATTTACGGATGATTTCGTCTGTGATTCCGTCTTCTTCTGATCCCATAATGATGGCGATCGGGTCTTTGTAGTCGATTTCGTAAATCGTGCTTTTGGCCTTTTCTGTACAAGCGACAACGCGCAAACCTGAGTTTTGCAAGAAGTCAATCGTTTGAATTAAACTATCTTCCTTACATACTGGAATAAAGTTCAGGGCGCCAGACGAGGTTTTCATCGCATCCGCATTGATTTGGGCCGCTCCACGAGACGGTAAAACGATCGCGTGAACACCCGCACATTCTGCTGTACGTGCGATTGCACCGAAGTTTCTGACATCCGTTACTCGATCTAAAATCAAAATGAATGGAATTTCACCTTTCTCAAACGTGTCTGCAATGACATTCTCTAATTTGGCATAGTGAATGGCAGAAACGAAAGCGATGGCTCCTTGGTGATTCTTGCGCGTAATGCGATTCAATTTCTCCAAAGGTACCTTTTGCACCTGAATGCCTTTTTCTTTGGCTAAATCAAGAATTTCCGTGTTTCCTAGTTCTCTTTGGACTAATAAACGATCAATTTCTTTTCCAGAACGAAGGGTTTCTAGTACAGATTGCACACCAAAAACAAACTCTTTATTGTCTGTTACGGGCGCAGTATAATGCCTAAATGGTCTCTTAAATGGGGGTCTTGATTCGTTTTCTTCTGACACGTCGTTGCTTGAAATTTTGCACGAAGGTCGGCATTTTTTTTAACATTTCAGCTAGATAATTCCTTACCTTTGTCTCTTAATCTTATTAGAATGTATAAAACTACCGAAATTGCTTCCTCTGATATTCCTTCGGATAATCCTGTTCACCAACGTCTTTTGTATCCTTATATCCACGTCACCAAATTGCTTTCAGGCAATGTGTTAGAGATTGGATGCGGCACAGGACGTGGTGTAGGTGTCTTAGCGGATTCGGTGAGCGACTATACGGGAGTGGATAAGAACACGGAATTAATGGAGAGTCTTTCGAAGACCTACCCTAAGTTCAAGTTCATCGACATGTTTTTGCCTCCTTTACAGGATTTGCCATCGAATCACTTCGATTATGTCGTGACTTTTCAGGTGATCGAGCACATTGAAAACGATGATTTCTTCTTAGCCGAAGCGGCTCGCGTGTTAAAACCAGGCGGGAAATTGTATTTAACGACCGTGAATAAAAAATTCTCCTTAACCCGCAATCCGTGGCATGTACGTGAGTATTTAGCGCCGGAATTACGCGATTTGATGAAGAAACACTTCTCTGAGGTAGTGACGGAAGGGGTGCACGGAAATCAAAAAGTGATGGATTACTACGAAGAAAATAAGGTCGCGGTTAAGCGAATCACCCGATTTGATATTTTCAACCTACAATATAAATTACCAAGAACCTGGTTACAGGTGCCTTATGATATCGCGAATCGAATGAGTCGCTTGTCGATGTCTAAATCAAATAATTCACTTGTTTCATCGATTCAAGTGGACGATTATTTCCTTAGCCAAGATCCTGATCATTCATTGGACTTCTTCTACACAGGTATTAAATAATGGAATTCATTGACGAAGGAATAGAAGAGTATGCACGCCTGCACACCGAGCCTGAAAATGACCTGTTAAAGGAGTTGGTTCGGGAGACGCACGCGATGGTGTTGCAGCCTCGGATGCTTTCTGGCCATTTACAGGGTCGTTTTTTGTCCTTTATTGCCAAAGTCTATCAGCCTTCTCTCATCCTCGAAATAGGAACTTATACGGGTTATTCTGCGCTGTGTTTAGCGGAGGGCTTAAAGAAAGAAGGTCTATTAATCACTATTGACGTCAATGAGGAGTTAGAAAGCTTTACGCGTTCTTTCTTTGATCGTTCGCCATTTAAAGAGCAAATTGATTACCGAATTAAGGATGCGGCTGTTGAAATACCTTCTATCGCTGGTCCTATTGACCTCGTATTTATCGATGCTGATAAGCGTAATTATGCCCTTTATTTTGATTTAGTGATCGATAAAATGCGTTCCGGAGGACTTATCTTAGTGGATAATGTGCTGTGGAGTGGTAAAATCATTGAGGAATCAGCTCGTGATAAATCAACACAAGCCTTGCGCGATTTTAATACTAAAGTGGCGAACGATCCACGCGTGGAGCCTCTTTTGTTACCTATTCGAGATGGATTATTCCTTCTGCGGGTTATCTAACTTCTTTTTAGGCGGTAACAGAAAATCAGTGGGCTGTAAAATCTCAGGGATCTGAATTGAATTTTCAAAGAAGGTAACAGTAGATGGGTGATAGATAATGTAATTCTTATCACTAGGCACGTAATCGTTCAATATCCACGGGTTGTATTTCTTCAAATCATCATAGCTGACATTCAATTCATCCGCAATTTCATAGAGGTTTTTGCCGCAGGAATTGTCGTAACAAATGAGTTTGGCTTGGTTAACCGGCTGAATACCCAGGGAATCATCTTTTTTGAATTCATCTGCCCAGAATTTTTGATAGGCCAAAAAACGAAGCAAATACCAATCCGTGCTCGAATCTACCTGAATGTCTGATTTACCCACCCAATCCATTACATAAGATGTTTTTTTCGCAGCACCTAATCCGAGGCGATAGGAGAGAAGTGTACCTAGCCAGTTATTTAAAACCTGGTTATTGCGGGTAAAATAGTTTGCAGCGCCTTTTGTGGCCTCGATAATATGCTTACGCTCATCCACATTTGCATTCACCTTCATACCCACATCTGTTGCGGTACCTGCTTTAAATTGCCAATATCCCACAGCTTGCGAGCTCGAAACGGCTATCGGGTTTAATCCACTTTCCTGGACTGAGAGGTATTTGAATTCATTGGGAATGCCCGCAGATTCCAATAGAGGCTCCATTACGGGGAAATAGAAGCGCATTTTCTCCTTCATTCCCTCCACAAATTTCTTGTTGCTGCCTAATCGCTTTTGTTCGGAATCTAGAATTGATTTAGCGGAAGGGTGGATGAATACTTTCACATTTCCGATCAAAAGAGAGTCAGGAAACGTCGTTTTGGCAAAAACCGGGAAACAGAATAAAAGTATTAATAAAAGTATACAAAGGGATTTCATAGGGTAAAATTACCTATATAAACTATAATATGTACCTTTGTGGTTCAAAAATAAGCAGATGATTTTAATTGACGATACGGTAATCTCTTCCGATATAGCAGACGAATTTTTCGTATGTGATTTAGCCAAATGCAAGGGCGCATGCTGTGTAGAAGGCGATTTAGGTGCTCCATTAGAGAAAGACGAATTAGAGATTTTAGAGCGTATTCAAGAGGAAATTAAGCCCTTTTTATCCGAAATAGGGTTAAAAGAAATTGAAAAATCGGGAGCATGGGTGAAGGATGACGATGGTGACTTTTCTACGCCGGTGATCAAAGGTAGAGAATGTGCTTATGCTCTGTATGACGACAAAGGTCATTTAAAATGCGGGATCGAGCAAGCTTATTTTGCTGGTAAAACAGATTTCAGAAAGCCCATTTCGTGTCATTTATATCCAATTCGTTTGGCTAAATTAGCCGATTATACGGCACTGAATTATGACCGATGGTCGATCTGTTCTGATGCGTGTTCGAATGGCGCATCATTGGGTGTTCCCATTTATGTGTTTTTGAAAGAACCCTTGATTCGTAAATTTGGCGAGAAATGGTATGCAGAATTGTGTCAAGAAATTGAAGAGCGTAAAGAAGAATAATGGCTGATTTTGATGCGATATATCAAGTAGTTTCTCTAATCCCTTCCGGGCGAGTGACCTCTTATGGAGCAATTGCGGGTTATTTAGGGTCCAAAGGCGGAGCTCGATTGGTCGGTTGGGCGATGAATGCTTCGCACGGTCAGGCTAATATTCCTGCTCATCG
>CANLVU010000027.1 GCA_947494535.1 Cytophagaceae bacterium | reverse complement strand
TCATCCGAGGCAACGTACCAAGACCCATTTTTCACCACGGAGATATCCACTTCTTCTTGAAGATCCTTATAGATTTTCAAGGATTTTCTGCCATAATCGAACCAGGAGTCCAAGGCTTGTCCCGATGGAACTGCTTGCCCAAAATTACGAAAACTCGCTTCATAAGGTTGCGCATCTTTCTCAAGTAGTAAAACGGTTTTTCCTTTTCTAAGGGCGTGATAGGCGCAATAAGTACCTATTACTCCGCCACCTACGATGATTAAATCGTATTTTCTGTTCTTATGCATAGGAGATTAAATCGGATATTTTATCTAGTAAACCATCATTCGGATGCGCGGCTAGTTGCTCGCGGGTATGGGTTCCATTGCAAACCCCTAACGCGTAGCGAACCCCAGCATTTTTACCAAAAAGTAAATCCACCGGAGTGTCCCCCACATTGATTACCTCTTCCAAATCTGTAATGCCGAACTTCTCCATCGCGTAGTGAATCATGGCAGGCGAAGGTCTTCCTTCTCCATTCACTTCATCGGGAGTGACAGAAAGATGAATGCCTTCCGTGGCTTGAAGTGAAGGCGTCCAGCCTAAGCGACCTAAAATAATATCAGCTACCTCGCGGTAGAAACCGGTCGTTAGGGCGATCTTAATTCCTTTTACATGTAAGGCATCGAAAAGTTCCAGGCATCCTTCTGTAGGATAAACAGGCTGAGTCTGATAATGGTTTTCCAGAATAGCTTTAAAGTCTTGGTAGGATTGTAAGGCAAGTTCTGTAATCCGTGGATCCCCTTCCCCTAATTGCTCTGTCCACAGCAATGTAAATACATATAATTTAGCATAGCCCTGCAACGCTAAAATGCGCTCATCGCTGGAATGTAATTCATTTTTAATGGCAGCTTGTTTAAAACAATATTCCACTTCATGCTGGTCCATCACTGTTGTACCCGCCATGTCCAAAACAATTAATTTAATCTCTTTCATACTCAAATATACTGCCGCCAGATTAACATGCTATTACGCCTAATTCACGAAATTGTTACGCTTTGAAATATGGTACTTTTCTAAGTTTTTATACTGAAAAATTTGGTTTCAAAACGAGGCATAACACAGGCGTAATACACGACGTATTTTCTTAATCATTTCTTGTTTCTTCGGATTAATAGCCTTTAAATATCGGGCTTACTTTTGTGTCAAACATTAATTAAACTAACTCATATGAAAAACAATGTACAAATGTTTTTTGCTAAAATGAGCCCCAAATCCTTGATTTGGTTCGTTTTTGCATTAATTACTACGGTAAGTATGACCTCATTTGGTCAATCACGTAGTTTAAAAGGAACGGTTACTTCTTTAGAGGAGAAATCAGGTGTTCCAGGTGTTACTATCCGGGTGAAGGGTAGTTCTAAAGGTACGTTAACGGATGCACAAGGTGCTTATTCGATCGCAGTATCCGGAAATGAAGTTTTACAATTTTCCATGATTGGCTATACTTCTAAAGAGGTAGCGGTTGGGAATGTTTCAGAACTAAATGTCGTTTTATCTCAAGACGAAAAACAATTACAAGAAGTAGTTGTAACGGCTTTGGGTATCAAAAAAGACATTCGTAGAATCGGGGTTGCCATCCAGTCTGTAGACGGAGCTAGCACGATTAAGGCACGTGAGCCCAATGCGATCAATGCATTATCAGGTCGCGTAGCTGGTTTAACGATTGGTGCTCAACCAGAATTATTACGTAAACCAAACATCTCGTTACGTGGTAGCTCGACAGTTCTATATGTAGTAGACGGTGTGCCTATTAACTCAGATACTTGGAATATCTCACCAGACGATATCGAAACATACTCAGTATTAAAAGGAGCCTCAGCTTCTGCTCTTTATGGTTTCCGTGGAAAGAACGGTGCGATCTTAATCACGACAAGACGTGGTTCTGCTGACAAGCGTGGTTTCTCTGTAGAAGTGAACTCTTCTACACAAGTGCAAGGCGGGTTCTACGCGATTCCTGAAGTACAAGATGAGTACGGTCCTGGTGATCACGGTTCATATGCTTTCGGTGATGGTAAAGGTGGTGGTTTGAACGATGGTGACTACGATGGTGGTTGGGGTCCACGATTTAACGGACAATTAATTCCACAATACGATTCTCCGGTAGATCCAATTACAGGAAAACGTTCAGGTACTCCTTGGATTGCTCGTGGTAAAGACAACTTAAAGCGTTTCTTAGAAACAGGTATCTTATCTACTAACAACGTTTCAGTAGCGGCAACAGGCGAGAAATACAACTTACGTTTCTCTACTTCTCATATCTATCAAAAAGGTATTGTTCCTAATACCCAATTGAATATGACGAACTTTAACATCACGGCTGATTACAAGTTCTCTAATAAATTAAAGTTTGAGTCGAACTTACAATACAACCGTCAATACACGCCAAACATTCCAGATGTGAACTACGGTCCTAACTCGATCATTTATAACATCGTATATTGGGCAGGTGCTGACTGGAATGTAGATGATATGCGTAATTACTGGCAAAAAGGTAAAGAAGGTGTTCAACAAATCTATGCGGAATACCAACGTTACAATAACCCGTATTTCATGTCATACGAGTGGTTACGTTCTCACTACAAGACAGATATCGTAGGTCAAGCTTCTTTACGTTACACGTTTAACGAGAGCTTGAACTTATTAGCACGTACACAAGTAACGACTTGGGACATGGTACGCACAGAGAAATTCCCTTACTCAGCAGGTACGTATGGTCGTGATGAGCGTCGTGGTGATTACCGCGAGGATCGCCGTTCTTTATTTGAGAACAACACGGAATTATTGTTAACATTCGACAAAGATTTGTTACCAGGCTTTAATACGAAGATTAACGCGGGTGCATCCCAACGTCTTTTCCAATACAAGTCGATCTTTGCTTCTACGAACTATTTGAACGTTCCAGGTTTATACAACTTCTCGAACTCGGCTCTTCCAGTTCAGGTGGGTAATTTTGGTTCTGACATGCAAGTGCTTTCAGCGTATTATTCAGCTGACTTCTCGTACAAGAAATTCTTAACCGTATTTGCTACAGGTCGTTTAGATAAATTATCTACCTTGCCAGCTGGGAAGAACTCCTTCTTCTACCCTTCATTCGGAGCGGTTTCAGTCGTATCTGATTATGTGAATTTACCAGAGGTAGTTTCTTTCTTGAAATTCCGTGGATCGTATGCGAACGTGAAAGATGGTTTAACTTCATCTACGATTGATAACCGTGTCGGAACGTATTCTGGAGAAAACTATAACTCTCCTTACGATGGTCCATCTTACCAAAACAATACGGTTTACTCCACTGGTTTCTTTTACAATAACCAAACAGGTGCAACCTACGGTAACGAATTGAGCAATCCGAACTTGAATCCATCAGAGACATCTCAGACGGAATTCGGTATGGACTTACGTTTAATGAAAAACCGTATCGGAATCGATGTTGCTTATTTCATCTCGAATGACGGTCCTTCCATCTTCTCATTACCTATCTCTTCTACTTCTGGTTATACCTCAGCTTTAGTGAATGGTATCAAGACTCAGAAGAAAGGTTATGAGATCTCAGTTACAGGAACACCGATCCAAACAGCTGACTTTAGCTGGGATGTATTAGCGAACTACTCTACTTATGAGCAAACGTTAACAGAAATTTATCCAGGCATCACGAATCTAAATACCTTCTTAAAAGTAGGGGATCGTATGGATAAAATTTATGGTTCAGCTTTCGTTCGTACTCCTGCAGGACAGATCATTAATACATCAGGTGGTATTCCAGAAAGATTAACAGGAACGCAATCACAATACTTAGGTAATGCAAACCCTGATTTTGTGTTTGGCTTTAATAACAAATTCACTTACAAGAATGTAAGCTTAAGCATCTTATTTGATGGCCGTATCGGTGGTAAAATCATCAACTATACGCAACAACAAGCGTACCGTGGTGGTCGCCACATCGGAACCACACAAGGAATCTTCGCAGCAGCTCGTCCGCAAGATGCTTTAGGTGTGAAAGCTTTCGTAGGTCAAGGGGTGGTTGTTTCTAACGGCGTTGCGATCAAGTACGACGCAAACGGTAAGGTGACTAACTTCTCTGATTTACAATTCGCTCCTAACACGGTGAAAACATATGTACAAGATTACGTAGGGCGTTACTACAATACGAATGAGGGTAACTTGATGGACCGTTCTTTCGGAATGTTAAAAGAAGTGGTTTTAGGTGTTAAACTTCCTTCTGCCTGGTTCGGCAAGTCTGTTTCTGGCGCAAACGTTTCTTTCGTAGGTCGTAACTTATTGTACTTCGCTGAAGCTAAGGATACTGATTTGTCTCAATACATTACGGACGGAGCTACAGGTGTTCAAACTCCTTCAGTTAGAAGCTACGGAGTTAACTTAAACTTCACATTCTAATTTTTCATTAATTTAAATTTACAAACAATGAAAGTTAAAAATATCATCTTAGGTATGTTGAGCTTCTCTCTAATTGCCTTAAGCAGTTGCGAGAAAACGTTCGACCAGTTAGAGAAAGACTCTAACCGCGCGGTACAGGTTCCTGCTTCCTTAGTGTTGCAGGCAGTAGAATTAAATGTAATGAATGATAACGGTCGCCCATTTTCTGCGGAGGCTCGTTACAACCAGTTTTATTGCTCTAACTATAATTATTATGCAAATAATGAGTATAATTTAGGCCAAATGCCTAACCAATATACAACCTTGAAAAACGTTGTAAAAATGGAGGAAGAAGCGAAAAAATTAGGTTTACCTGACGTGAATGGATACTCTGCCTTGGGTAAATTCTTCCGTGCCTATTTCTTTGATCAAATGTCAAAGCGTGTGGGAGATTTGCCTATGACAGATGCGTTAAAAGGAATTGAAAACACAGCGCCTAAATACGATTCTCAAAAAGTGATTTACGTTCAAATATTGAAATGGTTAGATGATGCAAACGCGGATATGACTACGTTGATTGCAAAAGGAGAAACGGTTTCAGGAGATTTCTATTTCGGTGGAGATTTAAAGAAATGGCAAAAAGTAGTGAATGCATACCGTTTACGTGTGTTGATCACTTTGTCTAAGAAAGATGCTGATGCGGAATTAGGCGTTAAAGCGAAGTTTGCTGAAATGGTATCCAATGCTACTAAATACCCAATGATGGCGTCTAATGCAGAGTCCTTACAATTTGTTTGGAATAACTTTAACAAGTATCCATCTAATCCGGATAACTTTGGTTTCGATGCGACGCGTCAAAACATGGCTTCTACGTACGTAGGTTTCTTATCTTCTACTCAAGATCCACGTGTGATGGTTACTTGCGAGCCAGCTGGTTCAGATTTAAAAGCAGGTAAATTACCTTCAGATTTCACGGCTTACCGTGGTGCTGGTTCTGGTGATAATATAGATGACATGGCTAAAAATGCAGGTCTTTCTAATGGTGCAGGTTTTGCTCCAGGTATCTACTCTTTCCAAAGCCGTTCACGTTATTACCAAAACTACACAGGAGAAAATACGTTCATCGTAGGATATCCTGAATTATGTTTTAACATCGCTGAAGGGTATGCACGTGGTTGGGCTCCAGGTTCTGCTGAAGATTGGTACAAGAAAGGTATCAAGGCATCTCATGCATTCTACGGTATCGTAGAGGGAGCTAACACATTCACGTATTCTAAAACGGGTACAAGAGATGCAGCAGACCAAACTAAGTACACGTTGAATTTTAACTTCGATACGTATTATGCACAATCAGCTGTTGCTTACGATGCAACGAATGCGATACAGAAAATTGTTTCTCAGAAATATGCTGCCTTCTTCATGAACTCAGGAATGGAAGCTTATTTCAATTGGAGAAGAACAGGTTTCCCAGCGTTCTCTGCAGGAGTGGGTAATGGAAACTCGAATCGCATCGCTCTACGTTGGATTTATCCGGCGACAGAAAGAACGGCGAACGCAACGAATTACACCGCAGCAATTACTAGCCAATATGCTGGTAAGGATGATATCAACGACGTCATGTGGTTGAACAAATAGTCGATGATTCAAGTAAAAATAAAAAGGGAGGACAATGTCCTCCCTTTTTTTAATCTCTCAAACTTTATTTTTTAGCCTTTGAAGCTCTTGATCTAGGTTTCGCTGGAGCCTTAGGTGCTGGAGCCTTTTTAGACGCTGCTGGTGCTTTTTTTGCTACCGCAGGCGCTGCAGATTTCTCTTTCGCGATCAAAGAAGCTAGCAATTTCGCCTTAGCGACTTTTTTGCCTTCTTTAGCTTTTTTCTTAGCCTCTTTCTCTGCTTTCTTTTTAGTCTCTTTTGCCGCCTTTTCTTTCGCCTTTGCTTTCTCTTTTTCTTGCTCTGCAATTAGCTTACTATATTTTTTAGCTATGGAAGCAATTGATTTGTGTGTTTCGTTCAAAACTTTCTTCGCATTTTTTTCAGAAAGTCCTTTTAATTTAGGCAAGATTGCTTGCACTAATTGGTCTGTCAGTTTTTTGGTATCCTCACTCATAATGGTTTTTTTTATTGTGTTGGCCAAAGCTATGTAAAGAAATTGTTAAATAAAATTAAACTATGTTAACATTTAGGTAACATGGAAAAATTTAACATTGGAACTAGCTAGGGGAGCTGAATTTAAGCCCTATAATCCCCACTATAATCAGTGTTAAGAAGAAGACTTCCAGACTGTTAGTGGGTGTTTTCAATATAAAAACATCAAATAGTTTAATGAATACGAGCGATATCGCTGTCCAACTTGCGATAGCTAAAGTCAATGGTATACTCTTGAGAGAAAGTGAAAGGAAGAAAATATTGGCACCACCTAAGCCTAAATAAATGAGCAAATAGCCAATTTCTTTTCCCACGGCGACACTAAAAAAGGGATTGTCACTGATGGCGTACTTAATGGCATTAAGACTCACTTTTTTAAGAGAGTAGGTCCAAGCCGCTTCGAATCCTGCAGCAATTAATAAAAATGCCCAGGCTTTAAACATAAGAGGAATACGTATTAGTGAATCGACCGTCTGAATATAAATCGATAATGGCGTAGCCTGGTTTTGTTTGTTGGTAATTTCCGGCCCACCAGGCTCCGCTTACGGCTCCATTGCAGCAATACGTCACGCCATTGTATTCGACACGATCAAGTAAATGTATATGGCCTGAGATGGCTAATTTTACGTTAGGGTGGTGGTTGAAAAGATTTTTGAGTTCATTCGCATCTTCGTGCATCCATCTTCCAGGAACATTCCACTGATTCCCCTCAAAGCGATTCCCATCGAAGAAAACGCAAGCTGCTAGAATGGGAATATGAGAAACAATCATCACCGGCTTATAGCTTGGAATGGATTTTAATTCATGCTGCAACCAGTGCATTTGGGCTTCATCTATTTTTCCAGTGTACCATTTTCCTTCTACGTTAGGACTGATACTATCTAAACTGATCAGATGCCAATCGCCTAAGTCTTTGGAGAAATACAAGGCCGATTCTTTGATCTCATCTAAAGCATATTTTTTCCCTTCGATAATGCTGGCGGGACTTTCGTTCTTCACCCAAATATCATGGTTACCTAGAGACTGAATGATAGGTACGGAGAGCTCCTTTTCGATCACATTATTCCAGGTACGCCACTGTTTTTCAGCGATAGCCCGTCCCCCTCTATGCGCATCCATAATCGCATCACCACTATTGATGATCAAATCTGGTTTTTGAGGTAAAGATTGGATATGGTCTAAGCATTTCGAAAAGCCTTTCGCCGCACCAATTAAGGGCATCATGTGCACATCCGTTATGTGTGCAATTCGAAAAGGTTTTTCAGGAGTGGGGGTGGTATTTGCTCTTCCGATGGTGGGAAGAGTGAGGGTTCCGAGGGTTAATCCCAAGGTTTGCAGAAGGGATCTTCTATTCATTTAATAGAACTAAATGTCTACACAAAATTAGGTCTAAGACAATTGTACTATGTTGATTAATGATAAAGTTATCATTAACAAATCATAAAAAAAGGGAGCATTGCGGGCTCCCTTTTTATGTTTATTTAACGTGACCAGCGGAATCGACGTCTGCTTAACATTCCTGACAAACCCCTTCCTTGGTTTTCGCCGAAGTTAGCCACGTAAACTGGTTGAGCGATTAGATCAGTTAAATGTCCTGCCATCAAACGTTGAGATTGCGAAACCCATTCTTGGTATTGATTTTGTACCGAAACGTGAGAAGGCAAATATTTTTTAAAGATGCTGAGGTCAAAAGAGGATGCCCCTATGCCTGCTCCGGATAATTGGCCATCGAATGCGTTGATCATTTGTTCAATGTGGTTAGGCACCGGAACCATCATCGCTGGCTTTCCTAAGTACATTGCCTCAGCTACAGATTCAAAACCTGCTGTCGAAATTAAGCCAGCACATTCGGTCATTTTGGCCAAATAATTCTCCGCATCAATCGGATGAAACGTAAGCGAATCAGAATAGTGATACGTCTCTTTGCGAGCTGGATTATCCCAAAAACAATCCAATTTCACATCCGGATTCGCATTCGACCACGCCATGATATCTTCTGATAAACGGAAATGTGTTAAATACGCTAACCAACGCTCGCCTGCTTTAGGCACGATATTTTTTACTTGCTGACGCAATAAGGGTGGAACTACTGAAATCTTCTCATCATTTTCAATCGGACGGAAAGATAAGCCCACTAATTTTTTCGAACCAATCGCCGTGATCATCGTATTCATATTTAATAGAATACGGTCGATTTTCTTCTCCGGAATACTTTCGAAGTTCTTGTTCAATAACAAATATTGGTGTCCCACGGACATTGTTGGGATTTTAGATCCTGATTTTAACTTATATAAACCCGTGATGGACTCGTAGAAGTTCACGATTCCATCCGGCTGTAATTCTTCGATGAACTCTTCTAACTGAGTCGCACTTTTCCAAAACGTCTTAAAATTTGTAAAGGCCTGCGCTGCTGTTTTAAAAAGCTGCACCGATTTTCCATTGCCAAAAATAATCGATGGACTATTGTATTGTAACAGCGGAGTATCCCCAATAAAATCCAGAAAAAACGAGGGTATTTTTCGACCCTGAAAGGAACCCACGGCGTATCCGATCACTTCGTGACCCGCCTCGCGTGCGATTTGAGTAAAGGAGATCGCTTGCGTTAAATGCCCACGACCTTCTCCTTGTACGGTAAATATGAATTTGCCCATATTATTCTGCTTCTACAGCGATTGCTTCGCCTAAAATTTCGTTTAACTCTGCTTTCAAATTATAATTCGGGAATTCGATTATTTGCCATTCCCCTTTGTGTGTTTCCACTAAGGCCGTTAAGGATTCAACCCAATCGCCAGAATTCATGTAGGTAATTCCATCGATCATTTTGATTTCAGCTTTGTGTATATGGCCACAGATGATGCCATTTGCGCCTTTGGCCTTCGCTAACTCCGCTAATTTCTCCTCAAAATCCGAGATGAAATTCACCGCCGCCTTCACCTTCTGCTTAATCACCTGCGATAAAGAGTAGTAGGGCTTTCCTTGCCAAGTGCGGTATTGATTATACCATTTATTCAACCACAACAAGAACGTGTAGCCGATGTCGCCTAAATAGGCTAGCCATTTCATTTGACTGGTAATGCTGTCGAAAATATCGCCATGTGTGATGAAGTATTTCTTGCCAAAACTCTTCAACATATAATCTTGGCGAATCGAAAACTGCTTCCCAATCTTCAACGGAAGTACTTGCTCTAAGAAATCATCATGATTCCCGCGCAAATAAATCACTTCCGTATCCCACTTGTCCATCATCTTTAACACACTGCGGAAAAAGGCCGTGTGCTTCTTCTTCCAGCTGCCGCCTTTTTTTAGCTGCCAGCCGTCGATGATATCGCCGTTTAAGATGAGTTGGTGGCACGAATGTGCGCGTAAAAATTCGTTGACCTCGGCTGCTTTAGCCCCCTTGCTACCTAAATGCAAGTCGGAGATAACGATCGTTTTGTAGGTGGGTTGAGAATGACGGCCCATGTTTACCTATTTGGTTTACCAAAAATAGGCCATCACTATAAACTACTGATTAAGCGAATGTTACGTTAAAGTTAAATCTACCAGACCATCGGAACTTCGATCAATAACACCTTCGTACCTGCTGCTGAAGCCTTTACCTCGATCGTATCCGTCTGCGAAATTCCGATCGCATCTCTGCGTCCCAGTTTTTCTCCAGCCACTTCAATTCCGCCTTCAATAACGAATACAAAAGCCCCTTGCTGTGCCCCGTGCAGCGCATAGCTCAGACTTTCGCCTTCCGCGATTTCGGTGATATTAAAATACGTATCTTGATTTACCTGCAAAGAATCAATGTCCGTTCCCAGTGGCGAAACCACCGTCTTCCATTGCCCCTTAAAATCCGCCGGATCATATGTCCGCTGATCGTAGCGCGGGGTGATATTTTTCAGTTTAGGCATGACCCAGATTTGGAACAGTTCCAAACCTTCAGTTTGACTCGCATTAAACTCCGAATGGTAAATCCCCGAACCCGCAGACATAATCTGCACATCCCCCGCATTAATAATCCCATTCGTCCCCATCGAATCCTCATGCGCCACCGCACCCTTCATCGGAATAGTCACGATCTCCATATTATCATGTGGATGTTTACCAAAACCCATTCCCGCCGCAATAAAATCATCATTCAACACGCGCAGCGCACCAAAATGAATCCTCGCCGGATTATAATAACCAGCAAAGCTAAAACTAAAAGCAGTCTTCAACCAGCCGTGATCGGCGGTTCCGCGGGCGGAGGCAGGGTGTAGTTCGGTTTTCATAAAAGAAGTCGCTAGTCGCTAGTCGCTAGTCGCTAGTCGCTAGTCGCTAGTCGCTAGTCAATAGTCGATAGTCGATAGTCGATAGTCGATAGTCGATAGTCGATAGTCGATAGTCGATAGTCGATAGTCGATAGTCGATAGGAATATTTAAGCGGTAAAGTTAAGTAATTCTGTTGATTTGAAACTTTATTAATACTCCAATAAACCAAAAGAGCCAGAACAAAGTTCCAGCTCATTTGACTCCCGACTAGTGACTAGCGACTATCGACTAGCGACTATTGACTAGCGACTATTGACTATCGACTATAGATATTGATTCGCGTTCGTCGCGTTCAAGTCTTCGAAAGCTGTTTTTAAACGAGCTACCAAAGTCTCTTCGCCCTTACGTAACCAAACACGTGGGTCATAGTATTTCTTGTTCGGAGAATCGTCGCCTGTTGGGTTACCGATTTGACCTTGTAAATAAGCCTCATTTGCTTTGTAGAATCCTAAGATGCCTTCCCAGAATGCCCATTGGGTATCTGTGTCGATGTTCATTTTGATCGCACCGTAAGATAATGCCTCACGGATTTCCGCGCGAGATGAACCAGAACCACCGTGGAATACGAAGTTGATTGGTTTCTCAGGTGTCAAATTATATTTGGCCTTAATAAACTCTTGTGAGTTCTTCAAAATCACTGGTTGCAACTTCACGTTACCCGGCTTGTAAACTCCGTGTACGTTACCGAATGCCGCAGCGATCGTGAAACGGTGAGAGATTTTGGACAATACTTCATAAGCATAAGCCACCTCTTCCGGTTGTGTATATAATTTAGATGAATCTACGTCAGAGTTATCCACGCCGTCTTCTTCACCACCTGTAACACCTAATTCGATTTCTAAGGTCATGCCCATTTTAGACATACGCTCTAAATATTTAGCGCAGATTTCTAAGTTTTCTTCCAAAGGCTCTTCAGACAAATCAATCATATGAGAAGAGAACAAAGGTTGTCCCGTCTCAGCGAAGAATTTCTCGCCAGCATCTAATAAACCGTCGATCCAAGGCAATAATTTTTTCGCGCAGTGGTCAGTGTGCAAAACCACTTGAACACCGTATGCTTTCGCCATTTGGTGAACGTGGTAAGCGCCAGAGATCGAACCAGCGATTGCCGCTGCTTGATTCTCGTTAGAAAGGGTCTTTCCAGCGTAGAAAATACCACCACCATTAGAAAATTGGATGATTACTGGAGAATTCACTGCTTTCGCTGCTTCTAATACTGCATTCACAGTATCTGTACCCGTTACGTTAACCGCTGGTAAAGCGAATTGATTTTTCTTAGCGATTTCAAATAACTCTTGAACCGCATCTCCGTGCAATACTCCTTTTTGATTGGATAAACTTGACATAATGCTTTTTTTTCTTGGGAAATAAATAAAAACTGCCTGATTTTCAGCAACTAAAGCCCAAAAGTACAAACAATTATTCGTTTTTCGAGGGGGAAAGCGCAAAAGCGAGCAGTCACGACTGCGTCGTTTAGTCGCCGCGTAGCGGCTTAGTCGTCCTGCGGACTTAGTCACGACTGTGTCGTTTAGTCGCTCGACCCATTGACTAAGCCGAAGGCGACTAAATCGTGTAACGATGACTCTTTGACTAAGACGGAGTCGACTAAGACGGAGTCGACTAAGCCGCAGGCGACTAAGCTGCCTAGCAGCGACACTTTCAACATTTTTTAATTATTTAACATTCACCATTCACCATTTACCATTAATTTAAGGCCATGAAAAAACTCCTCTTCCTTTTCCTTTCCTTTTCTGCGTTTAGCCAAAACGATCAGATCGTTCGCGGGCCTTATTTACAATCAATGACCTCTGAATCGGTTTTGATTCAATGGCGTACGGCATCACCTCAGTCCAGCCAAGTAACTTTGGTGACAAAAGGGGAGAAGAAGACGCGCGTGATTGCGGATACGAATCGCGTGATTGATCATATAGTGAAAGTGTCAGGACTTATGCCTACTAAATCCTATTCCTATAGTATATCGCCCAAACATCAAGGGAGTTTTCATACCAAACCGAAGGCTGGGGATCCTAAGTCGGTGCGCATTTGGGCGTTGGGTGATTTTGGCTATGTTTCACCTAATCAAAAAGCGGTGATTTCCGCCATCAAGAATTACACGGCGGATAAGCCGATCGATGCTTGGATTTGGTTAGGCGATAATGCCTATAATAATGGCAAGGAGGAGGAATACCAACAACATGTTTTCGATGTGTACCAGGCAGACTTTTTCCCTAATTTGGCCTTATATCCATCTCCTGGCAATCACGATTACGCGGGCAAACACGATGCCACAGTTCCACCCTATTTCAAAATATTTTCCACGCCCACACAGGGCGAAGCGGGTGGTGTGGCCTCCAATTCAGAATCGTATTATTCAGTGGATTACGGTTCCTTGCACTTGATTTCAATTGATACGGAATTGCGCGATGCAGCCGGCAACCAGGTGATGGATGGGAAAGGAGCTCAATATGATTGGTTGGCCAAAGACTTAGCCGCAAATCGCCTCCCCTTCACCATTGTCTATTTCCATAAGCCACCCTATTCTAAAGGTTCGCACAATTCAGATACCGAATCGGATATGAAAAATATGCGTGAAAAAGTGAATCCACTTTTTGAAAAATACAATGTCGATGTGGTGCTAGCCGGACACAGTCACGTATATGAGCGGACGAAACCTTTGCGCGGGCATTTTGGCATAAACGATACATTCGATGAAACTACCCAGGTGGTTGCAACAGAAAAGGCACCTAATCAGTATGTGGTGGGCAAAAAAGGACAAGGGGTAATTTATGTGGTCAATGGTTCAGGAAGTAGATTAGGCGGAAGAATGCCAGGTTTTCCATTGAAATCAGCGGTTTATGTCAACACTGAGATAGGCGGATCGATGATTATTGATGTCTCTAAATCGAAGTTTGACGCTAAATGGGTGGCTGCGGATGGGCAGGTGAGGGATCAGTTTGTGATTGAAAAGTAATAATATCAAATTGTAAAATTTGACTATGCGGGATAAACAAATCAGGTCTTTACTGTAATTTTCCTTCAAATAATCAAACATGAAATCAACACGCTTATTGCTTCTATTATTGAGTATTTCTATCGCAGGATGGGCTCAATCAGATTTAAAATCACAACTAACCGCGAAGCGAGTTACCCTTCCTAATGGTTGGAAACTATCGCCACATGGTTCTTCGATTGCATTGGGTGATTTACCCTTAAATGTGGTGGTTTCACCTGATCAGCGTTACCTCTTAGTCACGAATAATGGCCAAAGCGTACAAAGCTTGCAACTAATCGATGCCGCCACTAATCAAGTCCTAGATTCACAAAAGCTACCTAAATCCTGGTATGGCTTAAAAGTAGCGGGGGATAATAAAACAGTATTTGTATCAGGGGGCAATGATAACTGCATTCGCGTATTTCATATCGTAGCTGGAAAACTAGTGGAGCAAGAAAAAATTGCTTTAACAACTGAATTGAAGGCAATCATTTCTCCTACAGGTATTGAATTCGATGATGCAACCGGCATTTTATATGTAGTCACAAAGGATAACAATTCCTTATACGTGGTCGATGTTGCTAAAAAAGCGGTGCTAAGTGTTCACTCACTTCCAGGGGAGGCCTTTACTTGCTTAATGGACAAGAAGAAAGAGTTGTTGTATATCTCGGTTTGGGGAGCGCGTCAGATTCTTCCTTTTGAAATCAAAACGAAGACTTTTGCAAAGTCCATCGCTGTGGGTGATCATCCGAACGAGATGGTACTGACAAAAAATGGCAACGTGATGTTCGTGGCAAACGCCAATGACAATTCGGTTTCGGTCGTAGATTTGCGCGTTGGTAAGGAAATTGAAGTTTTAAACGCTGCCTTAGTGCCTAATGCATTGGAAGGTAGCTCGACGAACGGTTTGGCCTTATCCGCCAATGAAGAACGTTTGTATGTCTCGAATGCGGATAACAACTGCTTAGCGGTATTTGAAGTAGAAAAACCAGGGCAATCGAAGTCCTTAGGTTTCATTCCGGTAGGCTGGTATCCGACGTCTTTGAAAGTAATCAAAGGGAAATTATACGTAGCGAATGGAAAGGGATTCTCTTCTTTCGCGAATCCGAAAGGCCCGAATCCGATTGCCAAAAAGCAAACAGTAACCTACCAGAAATCAGATAACACCGCGACTGCCCCAAGTGAATATATAGGTGGATTAATGAAGGGGACCATGTCCATTTTCAAAGAACCAAGCGAGAAGGAGTTAGCCATTTTATCCGCTGCAGTTTACCAAAATACTCCTTACACGAAGGAAAGTGAGATGAATGCGGCAGGAGAGAAAGGGAATCCAATCCCGATGAAAGTAGGGGACGCTTCACCGATTAAATACGTGTACTATATTTTGAAAGAAAACCGTACCTATGACCAAGTATTATCTGATGTTGTAGGTGGAAATGGGGATACGACATTATTGTTATTTGGCGAAAAATATACGCCTAATCAGCACAAGCTGGTAAAGGATTTCGTCTTATTAGATAATTTCTATGTAGATGGCGAAGTGAGTGCGGATGGCCATAACTGGTCGACTTCCGCACACGCGACAGATTATTTAGAGAAAACCTGGCCCACTTCTTATGGTGGACGCGGAGGTAAATATGACGGGGAAGGTCACCGTGCGATTGCAAACCCGAAGAATGGATTTATCTGGGATTATTGCAAACGCGCTGGCGTTTCTTATCGAACCTACGGAGAATTTGCCACAGGTTTCAAACCTAACATCCCAGCGATTAAAGATCATTTCTGTCCGGACTACTCCTCCTTTAACCAAGATGTGATGGATACCACGCGTTTTCAAGCTTGGAAAAGAGACTTTGATCGCCTGCTTGCCTTAAATCAAGTGCCTCAGTTTAATTCCATGCAATTTCCTAATGACCATACAGAAGGTCAGCGTTTAGGCAAGAAGACTCCTTTCGCGTATGTAGCGGATAATGATTATGCGATTGGATTGTTTATTGAGCATTTATCTAAATCTCCAATTTGGAAAGAGACGGCGGTTTTCATCGTAGAAGATGATGCCCAAAACGGCCCCGACCACGTAGATGCACACCGTACCACCGCTTATGTAGCTGGTGGATTTGTGAAACGCGGATTCGTGGATCACACACCTTATTCGACTTCGTCTATGTTACGTACGATCGAATTAATTTTAGGCTTGCCTCCAATGAGTCAATATGATGCGGCTGCCACTCCGATGTTTCGTAGCTTCTCTGCGACGCCTAATTTGACTCCATTTATTCATGAATTACCTCGCACGAATTTATTCGAATTAAATGTGAAAAATACACCAAGCGCCCAAAAAAGTGCGAAATTTGATTTCAAAAAGGAGGATTCGGTCCCGGATTTAGAGTTTAGCGAAGTGATTTGGAAAGCCGTAAAAGGAGAAGATTCAGTGATGCCTGCACCTCGTAGAGCGGCCATTTTAGCAACAACGGAAGAGGACGAAGATTAATATGAACCTTATTTTCTTGAGTATGTTAGGTGTCCAAATGGCGTTTTCAGGCCTTTCGGACACTTTAGTTAATGTGGTAGTCAGTGCCAGCAGACAACCCATGGCTATACAGCGCGCTCCACTCGCCATTTCGAAAAGAAAGGTGGCGAATCAGCAGCTAATGAATACCCCGGAGTTCTTTCAGCAATCTACCGGAGTCTTTGTGCAACGCACGAATCAAGGAGGAGGCTCTGTTTTTGTACGCGGTTTAACCGGAAATCAAACCCTTTTGGTATTAGATGGCATTCGATTCAATAATTCCACCTTTCGCTATGGCCCTAATCAATACCTGAATACGATAGACCCCTTTAATTTAAGCGCAGTTGAAATTGTAAAGGGCTCCGGCTCCGTTCAATATGGCTCAGATGCCTTAACTGGAGCAGTTCAGCTATTCACGGAAAAACCTGAATTTGCATCAACTACCGCCCTTCATGGGGAAATTTTAGGTCGATGGACTTCGCAGGGAATGGAGACAAGCGGCCTTGGTAAAGTGCAGTATCAGTCGGCAAATACAGCTTTTTCCGTCCATGCGGGAATGAAATCTTTTGGGGATATAACCCGCGGAGGCGATGGTGAATTCCAGCGACCGACAGGTTATGACGAGCAAAATCTACTTTTTCAATTTCGCCAAAAACTAGGCTCGAATTGGATTCTCGAAAATATAATTCAGCAGAATCAGCAAGATCATGTGCCGGTTTATCACAAGGTAAGTCTTGAAAATTTTGCCGTCAATGAGATGACATTGCAATCCTATCGTAGGGCTTTAAGCCGTTTATCTTATTCCGGTCCTAAGCCTTGGTTAAAGCAAGTGGATTTGACGGCTTCGTATCAGCAAAGTTTGGAAAATCGCACGCTGCAAAAAAAGGGAAGTGCAACGCGCCGCGAAGAAGGGGATCTTGTTCAAACCTGGGGGTTTGTAGCCCAAGCTAAAAGTAACTGGACAGAGGAACTAAGTTCCACTACCGGGTTAGAATTTTACCAAGATCAAGTAGGTAGCAGCCGAAAAGATATGACGGGGGCTAAGCAGGTTTCACTGCGCGGATTGTACCCTGATCAATCACGATATGGCACATTTTCAGCCTTTAGTTTACATCAACTCGCTTTGAAATCCTGGCAATTACAGGCAGGTTTACGTTACCAGCACGCGATCGCTGCCTTGCCTGATACGACGGTGGGGAATACGAATTTATCTATCGGTGCTTTGGTTTATGATTTGGGGGCGGCCTATTTACTCAGCGAAAGAACGACCGTATTTGCGGGAATTTCCACCGGATTTAGATCCCCTAATTTAGATGATTTGGGAAGCTTAGGCGTAGTGGATTTTCGTTATGAATTGCCTGCTTATGCACTAAAGCCGGAATATTCGCTAAATAAGCAAGTGGGTATTCGTTTTAATACGCCTCGGTGGAAATCAGAAGTAGTGGTGTTTCATACGCAGCTGACAAATTTAATCAGTCGCCTGAAAACGGCTGAAGTGATTCAAGGCTATTCTGTGTACAAAAAAGAGAATGTGGATCAGGCCTATTTGATGGGATTTGAGTGGTCGCAAACACTTCGACTTTCGGATCACTTGATGTGGGAGAACGGCGTTTCGTATACGTTAGGGGATAATAGTAGCCAAAAAGAACCCATGCGCCGCATTCCCCCACTTCACGGACACGCGTCCTTAACTTATACTGCGACGAAAGGAAGTATGGGACTGGTTTGGCTATTTGCGGACCGCCAAGATCGCCTTAGTGCCGGTGACAAATCCGATAACCGTATGAGTCCCTTAGGAACGGCGGGATGGGGAATTCTCCGATTACAAGCATCCTATAAAGTAACGCCCCGCATTCAACTAGGAATACAGGGCGAAAATTTAGGTAATGTGCGCTACCGAATGCACGGTTCTGGCATCGATGGCATGGGCCGCAGCCTACATGTCCAAGCGGCCTATGCCTGGTAATTAATGGTTTTTTCTTTGGTCCTCTTCATTATCCATTTCAACCGTCTTCTTGATTTTACGCCAATCAATCGTGCGATTGTAGCGAATCATCGTCTTATCCGCATCGAAGATCCGTTTATCCGGGAAGCTAAACTGGTAAGGCTTGAAGTTAGGCGTATCCGTAAAGAAGTCATCTAAGATACTCGCCGTTTGATCGTAATGATTCACCGCAGGAACACCTAAAAGCGTATAAATCACGCGCAAAATCGATCCAAAATTCGCGTGGCGATGCGACACATAATCCCGTTTCACATAGGGCCCGGCCATCATCAAAATACTGCGGTGCGCATCGATGTGATCGACACCCCCTTGCGGATCATCTTCCGTGACAATCACTAACATGTTTTTCCAATACGGCGTGTGCGATAAGAATTGCAACATGCGACCTAAGGCTAAATCATTATCGGCCATAAAAGAGGAGCGATACGGAAACCCCGCCGTGGAATCCAAATCCCCGCCGTGGTCATTAGGCAATTGAATCGTCACTAAAGCTGGCATTTTCTCTTTGCCACTCAGCCACTTTTCCGTGAACTCATGTTCGAATTGTTGCACTCGAAATTGATCCGGAATGCTGGTATTAAATCCAGCATAATTATGGCTGGTATTTTTGAATAATGCTTTTTGCATGGGAACCATCACGATGTGACCGGCACCCGTTAAGGTATCCGACCAAGATTCACGCACGTGCCCCGTTTCATTCGCTTCCCCAAAATTATAAAAAGGAATATTCTTGCGCTCTAAAGCCTCCCAAATCCCCCCGATCTCCGCATAATCCTCCGGATCCATACTTCCCGTAGAACCTGGGAATCGACGCCCCGCGGCTTCTGAGAAGTAGTTAGCCGTCTTACTTACACTCGAATTTGTCTCCACCCATTCGTTCGGAATCACACCCATCATCCAGTGGTGGCCATGAATGGAGGCATCACTATCACAATAGAAGTTATCGCTCATAGAGAAGGCTTTCGCAATCTGGTGGTGATTCGGTGTTACATCTACGTTTTTAAAGGTTTTGCCTTTTTCGTAAACCGTTCTGTTCAGACCATATTTTGCAATCGTTGAATCGCCATTTGCCCCTTTAAACTGACCAAAAAACTCATCATACGTTCTATTCTCTTTCGTAATATAGACGATATGCTTGATCGGGGATTGACCCGGTTTCGCAATCGAGAAGGTTTTATTGCCTCTTAACGAGCCGTCTTTTACCTGGAACGTGTTATTTTTAACTTGGGTTGTTAACTGAGTTAAATCTGTCGCTGAAGGCATCGGAATCGCTTGGAAAGTGCCTAATTGCACATCTCCGATGTAGGTTCCTTGTTTAGGCGCCTTGTATCCGGCACCGCCATTGGGCCCTGCGCCATACCCGCGGCAGGAAGTTACATAAAGCATCTTTTCGTCTGCTGATAATTTCACCCGCGTCGGCCCCCAACCGGTAGGAATAAATCCAAGTGTTTTTTGGGATGCTACATCGATCACCGCCACCGCATTCAATCCTAAAAGTGTGACATATAATTTTTTCTCATCCTTACTTAAAGTAAGGCCAAAAGGTAAATACCCCCGGCGCTTATCTAATAAGGTAGAAAACTGAATGGGAATATGTGCCTTGATTTTTTTGGTTTTATAATCGATGACCGCAATGTTATCGTTCGTCGCATTACTCACATAAACAAATTGCGAACCTATCGCGATGGAATTTGGGCTAGAACCACCCACCACTTCCATTTCTTCTACCATCTCACCTAATTGAAAACCAGGTTTATATACTTTAACGGTTTGATTTGTCTGCAAATCTATTTGAAAAACACTCATCGCCTCATCTGCCCGCGGATCCCCTAATCCCGGAATTTTTTTACCGTCGATAATCGTTCCCTCGCGCGATTCTTTCGTATCATTTCCATACGGATGGTGCGGAATATACTGCGATTGAATATTCTCTGGCGTTGTTCCCTCTACAATGGGATACGCGTACATGCCCACATTCGCTACGAAAGCATATTGATGATCTGGACTTAATGTTATGCCAAAAGGCAGGCGCCCCGTTCCCGTGCTCGACTTCAGCGTTCCCGTACTCAAATCAATACGCACCATCCGGTAATTCGCCTGATCCAGCACAAACAACTCATTCTTTTCAGCCAAAAGCGCCATATCCGACGCAAAACTATCATTGAACGTCTTTTCGTCAATTTTTCCATCCAGCGAAATAGTTCTTATCACCTTACCCGTCAAAATATCCACTTGAAGTACATTTCCAGCATCTCCACCGCTGAGGTAAAAGCTTTGGCTATCAGACGCAAATACTATTCCTAAGAAAGAACTCTTTCCATAAGGAGAAACTTTATCAGATGTCCCAAAATCCGGGAAACGCTTCGATGTGTTGCTCATCAAATCCACCCGCGTAAACGCCGCATTGTGAATCGTGACCGCCCATTTTTTATCGGGACTAATCGATAACCCAAACGGATCATCTGTTATACGAATCGTTTTCCCCGCTGGCGTCACATAGCGACCACTTGGAAGAACCGAATGTCCATTGGTGTCAATCTTAGCAAACTCATTTAATCCCGGAACCTCCAGAATTTGTTGTGCCTGCGCGGCAGTAGTATATAACAGAGTAAAGGCAAAAAGAGTCAGTAGTTTTTTCATGTACGGAAATGTTTCCACTAAGGTAGATAGGCTTAGCGGGATGTATATTATGGGAGTGATAAATTTAGTCACTAGTCATCGCTGCGCGATTTAGTCGTCACTATGTGACTTAGTCGACTTCGTCTTAGTCGCCTGTGGCTTAGTCGGAAGGAATCATCCACCATTTACCATTCACCATCTATACTCTATACTCTCTAATCTACTATCTCCTTTATTCTTTGTGCTTTAATTAGTTGTAAGAATTATTTTTGGTGCAACTCTTGTTTGTGTAATTTTTCTTCTTACCTTTGCACTCCCGTTTGACAAACGCAGTTTTTTATTCAGAGAGAGGTTGGCAGAACTTCCCGAATTTATTTAAAACACATAAAATGCATGTCAAACAGGTCTTAAATCGAGGAAAGCTTGATTTTTGTGTTAGAACTGGTATTGATTGATGACCGTTGAATGCCCAGCCCATCGATTAAATATTAAGCTACACAAGGTGTTTTTTCACTGTTATTCACAGTGGGTCCATCTTGTCGCCTTATACCAATTCTGCTTTATTTATTGTTTAGGTTCCTATATCACTCTCGTTTGAGGAATGATTTTGAATAAAAGTCTTACAACAAGCCCCGGTAGCCTTGTAAGCATATTTATATTTTAAATATTAACATATTATGTCAGGAATTATTGGTAAAAAAGTCGGAATGACTAGCCTATACATGGAAGACGGTAAAGCCGTTCCTTGTACGCTAATTGAAGCCGGTCCTTGTGTGGTTACACAAGTGAAAACTGTAGAGAAAGAAGGCTATAACGCTATTCAAATCGGCTACGGAGAGAAAAAAGAAAAGCACACAACAAAATCTTTGTTGGGTCACTTCAAGAAAGCAAATACAACTCCCAAGAAAAAATTGGTAGAATTTCGCACGTTTGAGCAACCACTAGCATTAGGGGATGTTTTAACTGTTGAGATGTTAGAGCTAGACACTTACGTTGACGTAGTGGGTACTTCTAAAGGTAAAGGTTTCCAGGGTGTTGTTAAGCGTCACGGATTTTCTGGTGTGGGTGGTCAAACTCACGGTCAGCATAATCGCGGTCGTCACCCAGGTTCAATTGGAGCGTGTTCATTCCCTGGTCGTGTATTCAAAGGTTTACGCATGGCGGGTCGTACAGGTGGTAATCGTGTGAAGGTTCAAAACTTACAAGTTTTGAGAATCTACCCGGAGAAAAACTTGTTAGTAGTTTCTGGATCAGTACCAGGTGCTAAGAACTCATACGTAATCATTGAAAATTAGAAATTGGGCCTAGCCTAAACAATAGACATTCTGAAACATGGAATTATCAGTATATAACATAGCAGGAAAAGATACCGGAAAGAAGATTACTCTTTCGGATGAAATCTTTGGTATCGTTCCTAACGAGCATGTGGTTTACTTAGATGTGAAGCAATATTTAGCTAACCAACGTCAAGGAACGCACAAAGCGAAAGAGCGTGCAGAAGTTTCTCGCTCGACTCGTAAGATTAAGAAACAAAAAGGTACGGGTGGTGCTCGTGCAGGTTCAGCTAAATCTCCTTTGATGAAAGGTGGTGGACGTATTTTTGGACCACGCCCACGTGATTACCACTTCAAATTGAACAAGAAAGTGAAAGCTTTGGCTCGCCAATCAGCTTTAGCTGCTAAGGCTCAAAGTGGAGATATCGCGATCTTGGATTCAGTTTCTTTCGCAACACCACAAACTAAGGCGTATTTAGCGATGTTAAAAGCGCTTCAATTAGATAACACGAAGACATTATTGATTACACAAGAGGTAGACAAGAATGTCGTATTATCTGGTCGTAATGTTCCTAAGACTAAGGTAACAACCGCAGGAGATGTGAACACATACGATTTAGTGAACGCAGGTAAGTTGTTAATCACGACTGCAGCGATTGAAAAAATTGAGTCATCATTCAGTAACTAATTGACAGAAGATTTTCTGTTATAAACGAAAATAAAAATGGGCATTATTAAACGTCCGGCCTTGACTGAAAAGTCGCAAGCCATGCAAGAGAAAGGCCAATACACGTTTGTTGTTGAGTTGACAGCAAACAAGATTGAGATTGCCAAAGAGGTGAAGAAGATGTACGGTGTTGATGTTCAAGATGTGAGAACAATGCGTCAAATTGGAAAAGTAAAATCCAAGTCTACACGTACTAAAGTCACTTCTGGACGTACTTCTACGATCAAGAAAGCAATTGTAACAGTAGCTCCAGGTGAAGTAATTGACTTCTACCAAGGAATCTAATTAAAAAAACTAAGGGGGTTCATCCCGATAAATTGAACTAATTAAATGGCAGCAATTAAAAAAATTAAACCAACAACTCCAGGACAACGTCACCGCATCGCGCCGACGTTCGAGGAGATTACTACGGACAAACCGTACAAGCCTTTACTAGAACCGATCAAAAGAAC
>CANLVU010000026.1 GCA_947494535.1 Cytophagaceae bacterium | reverse complement strand
CTTGTGATATTATTAAATGGATTCACAAAAAAGACACAAAAAACTCCGAAGGTTGAAATTGATAAAGCGAAAATTTTAATGCGTACTTATTATTTAGAGAAAAATGGAAACTAAATCGTGGAAAAAAATTAAAGACTCGGTCTATGGCGAAATAGGAACCGAGCGCAGAGATGAGCTTGAAAGAGATTTTCAATCTTTTAAATTAGGCATCATTTTGCGACAAGCCAGAGAGCAAAAAAATATGACTCAGGAACAATTAGGGACCATTTTAAACAAAAAACGTTCCTATATTTCTAGAGTGGAGAATGATGGGAGCAACGTCACAATGAAGACTTTGTATGACATTGTAGAAAAAGGTTTAGGCGGGAAAGTGAAAATTTCTATCGAAATCTAATTCACGAAATAGCCTTTAAAATGAGAAAAAGGGAGCACTAACAGCGCCCCCTTTTCTAAACCCTTTTCAACAAAAATTTACTATTTTTTTGCTGCGGCTGCCATGGCAGCTGCCTCATTTTCATTTGCTTTAGTATCCCAGAAGTGGTATTCTCCTACGATTTTGTCTCCATCCCAACGATCCACAATGTGAATCGGAACGAATACTACTTTACCAGATGCGCGACCTTTTGCTGACCAAACAGCCCAAGTGTCTGTCCATGTTTCCCCATTTCCTAAAGTAATCGTCATCACACGTAAACGAGATACGCTAAGATTCTCGTACATCTTATGCTGTCCTAGAAAAGTTGCCACATAGCCTGCTTTACCTTGCACATCTACTACGGTATCATTAGGGAAATAAAGCTTCACATTGTCTGCAATACTTACCCCATACTTCGTTGAATCGTTCTCCGTATAAGCCTTGATTTGCTCCCGAACGGCTTGCGATTTAGCATCCGTCGAAGTCATCATGCCTCCTAAAGAATCCTTTGTCGCCTCCGTTGAAGAAGCGGCTGATTCTTGCTTTTGTCCACAAGAAAATAAGGCTGACGCTACAGCCATAATCATGATAATTTTTTTCATTATTATTAATTATTTAGTTGATAATGCCACTTTAGTAAGCATCGTTCCTGTCATAGTTCTTTTGACTGTTGCTTGCTTCATAAATTCTTCAGGTGAAATCCCTAATGCTTTTGGAATTGCTTTGTAATAGCTGTCCATCATTTGATCCAATTTTGATAATTTATCATAGCTTTGGATTGTCCAATAATTCCCAGAAACATCATCCGAAGTCGGATATAGTGTCTTGTAAAATGACCATCCGGAGATATTTCCTGCTTCGACTCTAGCCTCATGAACTTTCAAAACCTTTTCTTCGAACGCCTCGTATGCTGCACCATCTGCCACTTTCATCATATCGAAAACTAAAAAATGACTCTTATTCGTGCCTTTTGCTGTTCCAGTAATCCTTTTAGAAATGGATTGACGAATAATGGTCTGAGTTTTAGCCGTAGCAGCAGATAGTTTTTCTAATGCAGCTGGATCTGATTTCACCATATCTGCAAATAATTCCATTGGATAAGTGTGTAGTTTATCCAAATCAGGACCGCCATTTACCGTGATATAATCGAAATCAAGCCCTTCTGACTTTATCCCGTTATATGGAACATACATGATCCAATCGGAGATAACACCGGCATTTTTTCTAATTTGTTGAATGGGCGCCCATTGCTTTTCGATGGCAATTGCATCATCCAATGTTTTACCTGGCTGTAATTTGTGAAAAGCTACGATGGCGTAGCGATTAGTTGACTGCGCAAAAGATCCCGAACTAACAAGAATTGTAAGCGCAATGAGGGTGAGTAGTTTTTTCATTTTGTCTTTAGAATTTTAAGAGTTTCCTCTAAATCTAAAAACATTCTTTTTTAGAGATATTATAGAACTATTTTCATTTGTTCCAAAATCCGTTTTTGGAACAAATTCAATCTCCTATTCCATCGACTGAATCCAAGAGCGGACTAATTCAACCCCCTCGTGGTGAGTCAGTTGCCGGCCTAATTCTGGCATCATGACACCTGGATCGCGGGACGCCATACGGTAATGTAAAATGCTCTGTTCTGGTTTTCCCGGAACAATATCATAACTCAAATTTCCGGACCCTCTGCCTGCCGCCACTGGTGCTTTGAAGAAACCATAAGCCGTGCGATCTTTAGAATCCCAAGTTAAATAAAGACCCGATGAACGAGCGGGACCCGTCGGATTATGGCAGTGTGCACAGTTAATATCGAGGTAGGCTTTTACGCGATCATCCAGTGAAGCGGATGTGTTTGAGTAGTTTACCAGGGCTGGAATGTGGTCTTTAGGTAAGCCTCTCAGAAGACCTGCAGTCTCCCAATTTTGCAATTGATGACCGTCATTTAATTGTCTGACGGATGGGCCTATGGGCGTCATTTCACCAGATCTTTCGTGACAACCCTTGCACTGATTCATATTAGGCACCTGGTATTCAAAAGATTGCTTTTTGCCGGCTGCATCTATCCATGAAACCTGATCGCTCCCACCCGCTACTTCGAGGGCTGCATCTGTTTGTTCTTTGTTCCAAATATAAGGAAGTGCCACCCAGCCTTTGGCCTCATGCAACAATACGCGCGTTTCCATGAGGCGACGTCCTTTCTTCGGGTTTCGTTCATCAACAGGATAATAGAAGGTTTTTACGATGGCCGTACCTACGGGAAACTGCAAAACAGAGTCGGGATTATAGGAAACGGATTGCCCTTCAGGAAGCTTTACAAAACGGAGTTTCGAAGCATAGTCTGAGAAAAGGGGCGAGTTTAACGTGTAAAGAACGACGCCATCCGACGGAATTTGCTCCTTTATCGTTCCTTTGAAAAAACCGTAATCAGATAGGTTTTCCTTGTAATCCGCATCCGCTGAAACAAGGCCAATAAACGCTAACAACAAAAGGCACAAAATACGCATTAGAATTTAGTGGTTTTAACATATTCAAAATCACAATCAAACAAATCCTTTCCTTGTTTTAAACCTTTAAAATTATTCCCCGCATCTAGAAAAGCGGTGCTTTGATTCACGTTTTCGCGCACACAAATGGAGTAATGAAGGGGGTATTTCCCATCCGGACCTATTTTCGCCGGATTTAAAATTCCATCAAACACAACGGCTGGCACCTGGCGCCCAAAACGTAAAACGAATCGATACATTTTACCAAAACGGCTATCCATAGGCACTCGCCTTGGCTTCCGCTCGAAGGTATTATGGTGAACAGCAACGGTTGTCGGATAGGGATCGTATTCTTTATCTTTTATTTCATTCTCTGTCATAAAATAAGAGATTATGGCAACCCCAATCGTGGCATGATTAATAATTTGGTTTTCGAATAACTCCACATTACTCGTTGCCAAAACCATCATTGCTGTTCCTTTAGGCACATTTCCTACAATATTTCCTTTAGGAGCGAAGTTAGCCAAATTATTGTCTTTCACTAAGTTGTGGTGAACGCGGACATGACCTCCTTTTTTCTGAACTAAATCGGGTAAATCAAAAACCAAAATTCCCCCTGTATTCCCAATCGCCTTGTTATTGTAGACGTCTGCATACAGCGAATTTTCGATTTCAATCCCCGCTACATTTTGGTAGGCTGCTGAATTTCGAACGATAATGTGTTTTGATTGACCTACATAAATACCCGCATCGGAAGCCCCGATCGCAATACATGAATCGATTAACACATTCTCACACAAGACCGGATAGAGTCCATAAGAGCCATTAGTGGATTTCGGTCCACCTGTCCAGGCAGTCTTTACGCGGCGAAAAGTGATGCCCTTCACCTGCATGGTCTTAATTAAATCTCCCTTAGAATCCTCCGTCGTCATATCTTCTATAACGATGTTTTCACAATTAGAAACCTTAATACCTTCTGCCCCTTGGATTTGCCCCTTAAAGCTTAAAATCGTTTTGTCCATCCCCTTGCCTCGCAAGGTAATGTTCTTTTTACCTTCCAAAGACAAACTTTTCGTCAATGAAAACCGGCCTGCCTCGATCTCAATCGTGGCCCCATCTTCCGCTAAAATCAAGCGTTTCTGTAAATTTTTCTCAAAATCCGCTTGACTAAAAGCGCTGAGGCTCAAAAGGCTGAGCAGGAATATCATTTGTTTCATGAAATAGGATTAAGGCATTCGAAATTAGGAATAATTTCATAATATTACTGCTAACAACCTATTTACCTATGAAATTCATTACCCTAAGCCTTCTTTGCGCTTGGACATTTTGTGCATCTGCCCAAATTGAAAAAGCCGCATTCATCTACGAAAATGCCCCATATCCTTCCTGTCACGCCTCCACAATTGAAGAAACCCCTTCCGGTTTAGTCGGTGCTTGGTTTGGAGGTAAGCATGAAAAGAATCCTGATGTAGGGATTTGGTTCAGTCATTATGTCAACGGAAAATGGGAAACGCCCGTTGAAATAGCGAATGGAATTCAATCAGATGGTAAGCGTTACCCACTATGGAACCCCGTATTATACCAAGTTCCGGGGAAAGAGTTAATCCTTTTCTATAAAGACGGTCCAGCACCAGACGAATGGTGGGGGATGCTGAAAAGATCCTTCGATGGAGGAAAAACGTGGTCTAAAGCCGAAAAGCTACCTAAAGACATCTACGGGCCCATTAAAAATAAGGCTGTTCTCTTAAAAGACGGCACCCTCTTATGCCCATCCAGTTCCGAAGATAACGACTGGAAATTGCACATGGAATTTACCCGCGACTTAGGCAAAACCTGGTCAAGAACGGGTCCATTGAACGATGGTGTGACGACTTCAGCCATTCAGCCTAGTATTTTATTTCTACCAGACGGCCGATTACAACTCGTTTGCCGGTCTGAAAATGGCTTCATTTTACAGGCCTTTTCTTCCGATCAAGGTCAGAGCTGGACTGCGCTAGAACCCTCAAGTTTATTGAATCCTAATTCTGGAATCGACGCGGTGACACTGAAAGACGGTCGACACGTTATCGTCTATAATCCAGTGAAAAAAGGCCGTTCTCCTATCAGCGTGGCCATTTCTAGTGATGGAAAGAATTGGAAAGATGTGGCTACTTTAGAGAATGAGCCCGGAGAAGAATTTTCTTATCCCGCGGTTATCCAGACAAACGATGGCAAAGTCCACATTACCTATACCTGGAAACGCAAAAAAATTAAGCACGTCATTCTCTCGCTATAATGGCATTACTCGACCTGCTATTGATTCTTTTTTACCTACTCGCCATGGTGGGAATAGGGATTTATTTTTCGCGTAAGAATAAGAGTTCCGAACAATTCACTACCGCCTCCGGATCTATCCCGGGGTGGGCTTTGGGCCTGAGTTTTTATGCAACCTTTTTGAGTGCGATTACTTTTTTAGGCGATCCGGGGAAGTCTTTTGGGGCAAATTGGAATCCCTTTGTTTTCAGCCTTTCCATTCCGCTCGCAGCCATTGTGGCGACTAAGTGGTTCGTGCCCTTTTATAGAGAGAGTGGAGAAATTAGTGCGTATACCCACCTAGAAAAACGATTCGGAAATTGGGCCAGAACTTATGCAATGGTTTGCTTCATCCTTACGCAGTTAGCCAGAATGGGGACGATATTTTATGGTATTGCCTTGACTCTAAATGCATTGACTGGCATCGATATGCGCTTGATTATTCTGGTGGCCGGGCTTTGTATTATTCTTTATACCGTCCTAGGCGGGATGGAGGCGGTAATCTGGACCGAGGTTATTCAGGCGATATTAAAGACTTTAGGGGCAGGAATGATCCTGTATTTAATCACCTTGCAAACTCCCATTAGTCGCATTATAGAGACAGGTATGCTGGAAGATAAATTCAGCCTAGGAACCTTTGATTTAGACTTTCAGACGAGCTCCTTTTGGGTGATTTTAGCCTATGGATTTTTCATAAATCTGACCAATTTTGGGATTGACCAAAACTACATCCAGCGCTACCATACTGCTCAAAATCCTCGAGATGCTGCAAAAAGTATTTGGCTCTGCGTCCTCTATTATGTCCCCGTATCCTTCCTGTTTTTCTTCATCGGAACTGCCCTTTATAGCTTTTATGCGGATAACCCAGCACTCATATTAGAACTCAAACAACAGGTTTCTGCTGAAAAAAACATTCCCTTAGCTGCACTTAAAGCAAGTGACTACGGCGACCGTGTACTCCCCTTTTTCATGAAAACCCAAATCCCCACCGGGTTCCTTGGTCTGCTTATTGCCGCACTTTTATCCGCGGGAATGAGTACCATGAGTAGCGGGATGAATAGTTCGGCGACCGTGTTTTTGAAAGACATTTATTTGCGTTACATTGATCCAGCAGCAGACTCCAAAAAACAGTTTCGACTGTTACTAATTGCCACGACTTGCATGGGAGGTTTAGGCATCGTTTTCGGGATAAGTATGATTGGCGTAAAAAGCCTTTTGGATGTCTGGTGGAAGCTTTCTGGAATCTTTGCTGGAGGTATGCTTGGGATCTTTTTGCTCGGATTTATAGCGAAAAAGGTGAATAATTTCGAGGCTAAAATAGCGGCCGCTTTAGGCTTACTTCTCATCGCTTTGATGTCGTTCAAAGATGCGTTGCCTGCAGCGTTTCAGATCCCATTAGACAGCAAAATGACGGTGGTGGTGGGAACCTTAAGTATCGTAGGAATTGGAATTATACTTCATAAAATCCGATCAAGATGAAAGAATTACCACGCGGTTTTATTCCAGTAATGCTCACCCCTTTTCACTCCGATTTGTCCGTGGATTATACGACTTTGCGGTCCTTGTGTGATTATTATATCGACAAGGGCGCTGTGGGACTTTTTGCGAATTGCCTCTCGAGCGAGATGTATGAATTGTCAGATGAGGAGCGCTTAGCTGTGATTAAAACCGTGGTCAATCAGACAGCAGGGAGAGTCCCCGTGGTGGCGACGGGAACTTTTGGTGGAGATATTAAAGAGATGTCATCTTTTTCAAACCAGGTATATGCCTTGGGAGTGGATGCTGTCATCATTTTGAATAACCAATTTGTTGCGGCAGAGGAATCGGATGCCGTATTTTTGACTCGAATGAAACAATGGATGGAATGGACGCCGGGCGTTCCTTTTGGCATTTATGAATGCCCCGTCCCCTATAAAAGATTGGTTTCGATTCCGGTCTTGCAAGCTCTTTTAACGTCCGCTCGCCTCTGTTACCACAAAGATACCTCGCTCGATATTAATCAGGTGAAAGCGAAGATTGAAGAAGGTGCAGGTGCGCGTTTCGGCGTTTATGATGCCTATATGGTTCATGCCAAAGCCTCACTGGAAGCCGGCTCCATGGGTCTCTCTTGTATTCAGGGGAATTTTTTCCCGGATTTAATCGCCGATTTCTGCTTGAGACCTTCCTCCGATTTTCAGGCTTTTCTGACTGAAAATATGGATCTCATGCATTCCGCCTACCCCACCAGCGCAAAATATGTGTTACAGAAACAAGGCTTTCCTATAAACCTGGCTACCAGAAGGAAAGTGGACCCACTAACGGAAGAACTAAAAGGAAAATTGGACCAACTGCTCGCCTCGAGTAGTCGGTTTCGGAACGCCTAATTCCATTTCCCGTATTTATTAATTAACGCAATTTGTCCAGCATGATAAGCCAAGGTTTAATACGTCCCCGTCATATCCTCCTCCACACAAATGATGTAATCTGCTTTCAAAAGATGCTCTGGGAGAAGGGAATCGACTTCTTTTTGGGAAACAGTGGCGATCGTAGCGATCTTAATGTCTGCTTTTGATCGTTTCAAATACCACGAAATTCCCTCGTAATATTCCGAGTGATACGAGCCGTTGTAGTGAATAAAAAGCGAACCTGGTGTCCAATTCGAGAAGATAAAATGAGCCATTGTCGCGTCTTTCAAAGCTTGCGCTTTAGGCATATTAGGGGAAGTATGCTCCCCCATCATGGTTAGCATTTTCTGGTAGCCAGGCAAATTTGCCTCATAGGCGATAGGAAGCGGGGCGATCCACGCTTTTTCTTCAGCTGGCAGATTGGTTAAACTTTCAAAGCCTCCTCGAGCGACTAAACTCGCATATTTCCGGGGAACATTCGTGGCGATGAAAGGTAGGTTTTTCTCTTTGGCAAAATGAACTAAAGGAGCATAATCCGTTTTGTAATTCTTCCAAAGTCGTGCCGACGAATCCAAGCCCTTCGCCGTAATTTTTCCCTGCAAATAACTCGATAGAGCAGTTTGATTATCCCGCTCAAACATCTCCGCCCCTAAAACCAAAGGACGCTTTTCTGATAAAACCTGTGTGATCTCTAATTCTAACCAGTGACTGATGGGATTATTATGCAACTCCCCAATTAAAACCACATCCTGCGTGCGAAGATCCTTGAGCATCTTTGCATACGTGACCTTTTTGCCTTTAGCATTATACAACACATAGGCCGGCTTATCGAAGGCCTGCAAAGAGAACGAAAATAGAAGGAAGAGGGATATTTGCTTTATCATGGGATAAAGCTAAAAAAAACTAGGTTAAGGCTGCAAAGATTTAAACAATAAATCCGTCAAAAAGCGCTCCACAAATGCGGTCTTATTTTCCTTGCCCGCATCCGTTAACTTAGGCAAGTATTGGCTGAAAAAAAGCTGTGAATGCGCCGTTTCAATTAAGGTGCTACTGAGTGAATGTGGATAAGCATAATCAGGATTATGCGATTGAATTATTTCCGATATGCGAGCACACAAGTCTTTATAGGGCTTAAATACAGCATTTTCATTAATTTCTTTCACCTCTTTCACCAGGTAGACTTTGCTACTTTCCGAAATTACGATTTGATGGAGGTAGTTTTTATTGTAATCGGACCAATCTTCGCTTTCGGGTAAAGGGTGCGTCATTAATTCAATTAAGCGCTCTAATTTAGACTTCGAATTTGCTAAAGGTTGTAATTGAAAAACAACTAAATACTCCATATACGACCAATACCAATTCAAAATGTAGAGCAGCATTCGGTGTTTATTCTCGAAATACCGATAAATGGAGGCCTCGGTGGTATTCATCTCTTTAGCCAATTTTTTAAAGGTAAAATGCTCAAAACCCAATTGATAAATCAGGTCGATCGCGTTTTTAACAATTTGCCTGCCGAGTTCTGTGCCTTCCGGGTCTCGCAAGAAAATCTTTTCGTTAACTTTAAAATTGAGTGAATAATCCATTGTAGATAAAACCCTAGTAGGTAGACAAAAGTAGCAATAGATTTACTAAACCAAAATAGACTTTAACACTTATTAATAATAGTATTACTATTATTCAAAAAAGTATATTTAGTTTTGCAATTGAAAAATAGACGACATGCAAAAGATAAGTCCGCTAAAGAGAATCCAATCCCTGATAAAAGATCACGATAAGGAAATACGTTCGATTTATTTATTCTCTATTCTAGGCGGTATTGTTAATCTAAGTTTACCCTTGGGCGTCCAGACTATTATCGGATTAGTGATGGGTGCCACCATGGTCACCTCCATTTACGTTTTGATCTTTCTAGTGGTTTTAGGGGTTCTTCTGATGGGTTTATTCCAAATCAACCAGCTGAAAATCATCGAGTCTATCCAGCAAAAAGTTTTCGCTCAATACGCTTACGAATTTGCCGATAAAATCCCTCGTTTGGATTTAAAGCAGATGGATAAATTCCATATCCCAGAGAAAGTGAATCGCTTTTTTGACTCCATAAACATTCAAAAAGGCTTTGCGAAGCTCTTACTTGACATCCCGGTAGCGACTGTCCAGATTGTTTTTGGCATCATTTTACTTTCGTTATACCATCCCTTATTCATCATACTGGGATTGATTTTGTTAGCCCTATTAGGATTGATCTTATATTATACGTCCCAAAAAGGGATCGAAACAAGTATCGAGGAATCAAACTATAAATACGAAGTAGCTGGATTTTTTGGAGAGATTGCCCGCACCATCAAAACATTCAAATTTAGCCAAGGTTCCGATTTAAATATAAGAAGAACCGACACAAGCGTGATGGGTTACTTGGCTGCCAGAACAAACCATTTTCACGTATTGCTATTCCAATACAAGTCCCTTCTCTTTTTTAAGGTCGCCCTAACCACCTTGATGTTAACATTAGGCTCCTATCTTTTAATCAACCAACAATTAAACGTAGGGGAATTTGTGGCCGCGGAAATAGTTATCATGATGGTTATTGGCGCAGTTGAAAAGTTAATTACTAGCTTAGATAGCGCCTACGATGTCCTAACAGGTTTAGAGAAATTAGCTACGGTGACAGATAGTCCACTGGATACGAGCGGAGATTTAGAGTTAATCTCGAAGGAAGGCTTAGAGATTGAAATGAAAAACTTCAGCTTTGAATTTGAAGCTGGAAAGCCCGTGTTAGATTCCCTCAATCTTCAAATCAAGTCTGGAGACAAGCTTCAATTAACAGGACCAGCGGGCTCTGGCAAATCAATCTTCATGCGAATTCTTACTGGCAATTACAGCGACTTTAAAGGGACCTTGCTAATCAATAAGATTCCCATAAAAAATTACAGCTTAGAAAATTTACGAAAGAATACAGGAATCTTGTTACAGGCACAAGAGATATTCGATGGGACAGTTTGGGAAAACATTAGCTTAGGAAATAAAGACGTTACGCCTTCCCTGATTTTAGAGACCGCAAATGAGTTAGGCTTCCCTGATTTTTTAAATCATTTCTCTCAAGGATTTGATACGGATATTGAACCTCTAGGCAAGAAAACGCCTCAAACTATTATCAAAAAGATTCTGTTGTTACGTGCGCTTTGCGGCGACAAGCACTTGCTTTTGTTAGAAAATCCTTGGAATGGATTAGATGCAACATTAGCTAACAATTTGCGGAACTTCTTATTAAAAAAATCAAACGTAACCGTTATTATTTCTACGAACGAGTCTATAGGATTCGATAAAAAACTTGTCTTCAATCATGGAAAAGTTTAAGTCATTTAATCAAATTTACCTACGCGGTAAAGGGCCAGCTACGAGACCTTGGTTAATCGGACTAGGACTTATTTTACTTGGAATTCTTTTCCTGCCTTGGACGCAAAATATTAGGTCGAAAGGACAAATAACGAGTTTGTACCAAGAACAAAAACCACAAAAAATCTATAGCCCGATCGCAGGTAAAATAGCGCGTTGGTGGGTAAAAGAGGGGGACTTTGTTCAGCAGGGTGACACCTTAGCTAAAATCACCGAGATCAAGGCTGAGTACCTAGATCCGAAGTTGATACTACGAACTCAAGAGCAGTTAAATGCGAAAAAAGGAACCGTTACTTACTACGAACAAAAAGTCCAAGCGACGGAAGATCAAATTGTCAATTTAGGTACGTCCAAAACCTTAAAGCAGGACCAGTTAAAAAATAAAATAACGGCCTTACAACAAAAGTTAACGGGAGAAAAAGCAGAACTAGAAGCGGCTTCGAATGAATACAACTTAGTGAAAGACCAGTTTGAACGAAACCAAAAAATGTTCAAAGAGGGCTTGATTTCGCAAACACAATTCCAACAAAGAAATGCGTCGATGCAAAACTCGTTAGCGAAAAAAACCATCTCCGAAAACAAGGTAAACCAAACCCTTCAAGAAATTCAAAATACAAAAATTGAATTGCGTGGAGTGGATCAAGAATACAGTGAAAAAATGAACAAAGCGGAGGGAGAGAAATTCCAAAGCTTAGGGATGATCGAAACCGGAAAGGGGGAGATTGCAAAGCTCGAAAACCAAGTTTCAAGCTATACCATTCGAGATGGCATGTACTATATATTAGCTCCACAAAATGGTCAGGTAATAAACGCAAAAAAAGCGGGTATTGGTGAGATTCTAAAGGATGGAGAAGAGCTTTTAATTATCGTTCCTAAGAATACAGATTATGCAGTCGAGATGTTTGTTAGGCCTGTCGATTTGCCCCTGGTTTCGCCTGGACAAAATGTACGGTTTATTTTTGACGGATTCCCTGCGATTATTTTTGCGGGAGGTTGGCCAGATCAAAGCTTTGGAACCTTCCCTGGAAAGATCCGAGCTGTGGAAAGCAATATCGATGATAAAGGGATGTTTCGGGTGATTGTAGTAGAAGATCCTAAAGACAAAAAGTGGCCTAAGCAAATTAAGATGGGTGCGGGTGCCCAAGGAATTGCCTTGTTGAATGATGTGCCACTTTGGTACGAGTTATGGCGAAATATCAATGGATTCCCGGCTGATTTCTATACAGTAGAAAAGGATGAAAAATAGTTTATTTATCTGTTTGTTTCTGAGTTTTGCCAGTATAGCACAGACGCCCGTATTGTATCCGGAAGCCTTCCTTAAAATCGTACAAACTTACCACCCCTTAGCGAAGCAGGCGAGTATCGGTGTTCAAAAATCTGAGGCGCAAATTCTTCAGGCTAGAGGGGGATTTGATCCGATTCTGAGCCATTACAGTACGCAAAAAACCTTTGACGGGAAAAATTATTATAACTATAATGCCCCAGAATTACGCATTCCTACCTGGTATGGAATTGAGTTAAACTCGGGTATCGAAAACCTACAGGGTTCACGGGTAAACCCGGACCAAACGCTAGGTGAAACAAGTTACATCGGTATCACCGTACCTATAGCGAAGAACCTGGTGATGGACCAGCGAAGAGCCAGTCTTCAGCAGGCTAAATTGATGAATAAAATGGCCCTTCAAGAGCAAAGAAGTATTCTCAACGACCTCTTTTCGGATGCGATGGCATCTTACTGGAACTGGGTAAAGAGTGTTCGCGTTTTACAGATTGTCGATCAAAATCTACAGATTGCAACGGCGCGTGTTTCTTTCGTAAAGCGAAGCGTAGAGCTAGGAGAAAGGCCCTCTGTAGATACAGTGGAAGCAACTACCCAGCTACAGTATTTTGAAAACCTGTATCAAGAGAAATGGGTGGAAAGAGAGAATTCCCGTCTTTCCCTTTCTGTGTATTTATGGCAAGAAAATAATACGCCTCAAGAGTTATCGACAGAGGTGCAACCAGCTGACGTGATAAATGAGTTTGCTTGGATGGCGGACTTTGACCTTACTCTTTCCTCTCTTCTAGAAAAGGCCTATGCAAATCACCCCGATTTAAGTGCGTATCAATTTAAAATTGAAGGGCTTCAGGTAGAGAAAAAGTTAAAGTTCCAAAGCTTGTTGCCCAAACTAGATGTGACCTACAATGCCTTATCTAGGGGCCTTACCCCGAATGTGGAAGTGCGGCCCCTGTTTGATAATAATTATCAATACGGTATCAAGTTTGCCATGCCACTTCGCTTGTCTCAGGGGAGAGCTGATTACCAATTAGCTAAACTCAAAATTCAAGAAGAGTCCTTGAATCTTGTCCAAAAAAGACAACAAATTCAAGTGAAAGTAAGCTCCTATTATAACGAAGTAGAGGCTCTAAAAAAACAAATTGACACACAACAGAAAGCCGTTTTAAACTACCAAGCCTTAGTAAAAGCGGAAGAAGCACGCTTTGCACAAGGTGAATCGTCCTTGTTCTTAATCAATAGTCGGGAAACAAAAGCGATGGAGGCGGCAGAGAAATTAACCGAGTTAAAAGCCTACTTGTTTAAAACGATCTATGCGTTACAGGCAAGTGCAGGGGTATTAATTTAGAATAATTGGGCGTACCTTTGCGTCTTCTAAAATACCCCTCTATAATGCCTAATTCTGCGAACCGCACGAAAATTATCTTAATCCTTGGAATCTTGTCAGCGATTGGACCTTTGTCCATCGACATGTATTTGCCCGCATTTAAAAATATCGCTGCGGTTTTACAATGCTCCCAAGAGGAGATGGGCTATACGCTTTCCAGCTTCTTTTTCGGGATCTGTATAGGCCAATTGATGAGTGGTCCACTACTCGATCATTTCGGGCGTAAAAATGTGCTTTATATTGGTTTATCCCTTTATGTGCTGAGCTCCATCGCCTGTGCCTTTGCCACTTCAGTCGAAATGTTAATTGTATTCCGTCTATTTCAAGCTTTAGGCGGTAGTGTTGGAATGGTGGCTCCTAATGCAGTCATCCGTGAGACTTTCGAGGAAAAAGACCGCCCTAAGGTGATGTCACTGATGATTTTAATTTTGGGTGTTTCTCCCATTTTAGCCCCTTCGCTGGGCAGTCTATTGTTAACTATCGCGAGCTGGAAAGCTATCTTCTTAGTTTTAGCGGGCATCTTATTGATGATTATCTTCTTAATAAAACTCTGGTTACCGGAGAAAATGAATCGAGAAAAAGGAGGCCCATTCCGCGTTTCTACGATTATAAAGGCCTATAAATCTCTTTTCAAAGAGAAAGAGTATTTGGTTTTTGCGTTCACAGGCGCGATTGGAGCCGGCAGTATATTCACGTATGTGGGAGGAGCGCCTTTGACATTTTTAACGTACTATGGGGTGGATGAGTCTAAATTCGGATTCATTTTTGCCATCGTTGCTTCGGGAATCATTTCCGCAAGTCAGTTGAACCGCGTGGTTTTAAAGAAGTATTCAAGCTTGCAAATTTTGAAAGTGACGCTCCCTACGCAATTAATTTTAGGCATTTTATTATCGGTTTTGGCGAAGCTAGATCTACTTTCTATGGAATTGAATATTGGTCTTTTGTTCCTGATTATGGGTTGCCAAGGGTTCAACTTCCCTAATGTGGCGACGCTTGCTCTTCGTCCCTTCCACCGTGGTGCTGGTACTGCTTCCGCGATGTTAGGTTCGATTCAAATGGCTTGGGGAGCAGTTTGTGCCACTTTAGTAGGCTTGCTTTTTGATGGAACGCCTTTCACAATGGCCATTATCATCGTAGGATGTGCCGTCATTGCGAACACCATTTTATTCGGAATAGGTCGGAAATATATTGTGGCCTAGGGCTTTAAGAGCTCGAAATAAGTCACCACGAATTTATCGCCCTGTAGGCCGCCTTGCACTTTGGCCTTACGCACGGCCATGCAAAAGCCTTTCTCCTCATGGGCATCCCCGTGATCATCCAGCCCAGTGCCTTCTACAGCATAAGCTTTCCCTTCGTATTTCAAGGCGAGGAAACATTCCTTCCCCGGCATATCAAAATTGCAAGTCCCACAGGAAGTCTCAAGAACTAAAACAGGTTTTGCGGGGTCTAACTTTCCGGCAGGTTTCGTTTGGGCTGAGGCTAGAAATGAGGCCAAAACAAAGAAGAATGCTAACTTTTTCATATCAATTATCCGTTTAAACTATTTATTTCTACCCCACCAATTCGCTAAAATCGAGGCGGTAATATTTTGCATAGATCCAAAAATACCAGGAACTAACCCCATCGTGGCTATATAACCCATTTTGGCAGCTATCCCGGATGCCAACCCCGCATTTTGCAGTCCTACCTCAAAGGCAATTGTCCTAGAATCTTTTTCATTAATTCCCATCCATTTGCTAATCTTATAGCCAAAAAAGTAGCCTAATAAATTATGTACTAACACAATTAAAATCAGCAACCAGCCAATCGTCAGTAAGGTATTATGTCCCGCCGAAACAGTCAGGGCTACGATAAAAATGATGGAGGCCATTGATAAAATAGGCAATAATTCATCCAACCATTTCTGTTTCCCATAGCAATATTGATTATACACTAAACCAGCAATCACCGGGAAAATGACGATTTCCATAATGTGCCAAAACATATCCCAAAAGTCGATGGGCACTAGTTGATTCGCTAGTAACTTCATCAACAAGGGCGTGACCAAAGGGGCTAACAGTGTCGATATGGCTGTCACAGTCACGGATAGGGCTAAATTCCCACCCGAAATATAGGCCATCACATTCGAAGCAACCCCACTAGGAGAGCATCCCACTAAGATAATTCCCGCCGCAATTTCAGGAGGAAGATCCGTCGACATCGCGAGTGCCATACCGATCCCTGGCATAATTAAGTAATGACAAAAAATTCCCGCTAGAATAGGTTTAGGCGATTTCGCTATCTCAACAAAGCGCGTCAAATTCATGTGAATCCCCATTCCAAACATGGTAATAATTAACAAGGGAGTGACCAATTTCTTTAAGGGGAATCCTTGATAAGCCACTAAATTCTCTGGATAATTAAGGGCATAAGTGGAGGCGGCAAATATGAACAGGGTATAAGAAAACCCCTTCAAAATAAGATGGCCTTGAAAGCCCAAGGCGAGTAATACAAAACTAGCCATCAAGCAAATAGCTGCTCCAGAAATTCCGGCAATGATGCAAATAATAGCGGCCATTCCTGCTAGTATTCCTAGACTTAAAAGAACTTGATAAATACGTGATTTGGTCCTATTCATAACTAAATAAATTGGAAAAGAAGAGGGAACAAAAAGCTAACAATGGCTGCCCAAATCGCATAGATCGGCAAATAGGAGGTTATTCCTTTTTCGACTTCGTCGATCGTAGTTTGGCCCTTTAAAAAACCCCATACATTTTTCGTAGCCAGCATTAAATGCACCATTATTAGGGCATTACTACCGAGTACAACTAAGCGGTTAGGCGTGACCCCGAATTCCACAAGGCGGTACCCGATCGCCGATAGAGCAATGCCATTATCGATGATCGCAACCAGCGCTAAAGCGAATAAAAAATACTGATGCACCCGCGACGCATTTACTTTCGTCGCCTCCCCTAAAGAGAACAAAATCAAGGCCATCACGCCTATCAAAATTCCGTTAAATATTAATAAAAATTCTCGGTCATTATACGGATCCTTTCCGGTGAATATAACGGCCCCTAAAAACAAGACAAGGGTGATGGTAACGATAGGGGTAAAAATGCGCGCGATGACTGGGGAAATTTTACTGACTAAACTGACGTTTTGACGCACTAAAAAGGTGGCCAAAAGCGGTACAGATGGTAAGATAGAAAGCACCAAATAGCGGAAATAATAATCCTCGATATCGATGTCAATCAGTTTAAATAAATTAAGTGTTAAACCCGTAAACAGTCCTCCCGCTAATCCAATCACTTCGGTCATCAAAACTAAATCCCCGTGGTAGCGCAAAAATTCCATCCGTTTCGCAGAATCATTCCCAGCAAAAATATACCCGACCACTAACCATAGTAAAATAGGAATATGCAAACAAGTCAATAAAAGGGTCGTTGTTCCCTCAGGTAATAGATTAATGTAGACAATGGATGCCCCTAAAATAGATAAAGGCCAGGCTAAATCGCGTAAACTTAAACCCTGTTTATATGCAAAATAAGCTCCGATCCCTGGCAACACAATAAAAGACATATTCCGGGGGAAATACAGGTCGTGAGATATCGAAAATAGATCCGGCAATTGCATTAAAAAGGCGACAAAAGCAGCGATGATTACCAGCAAAGTCCAATCCCCTTTCGAACCCCAAGAGGTAGAGGAAACGGCTAATCTTTGCTGCCAAATTTGCGCCGTAAGCTCAGATGAAATTTTTGGATAAACAGCCTGAAAAGCCCGGGTAAATGCGGCAGGATTAGAACGGTACAATTGTTCTAATACGGCTGGCTCTGCGATGTGTTGGATGATTTGATTTTCCATAATGCAAAATTAAAAAAGACTTACGATTTCAATCGTTCATTCACTTTAGCGGCAATTTCCTCTTTTAAACGGTTCAGAATATTCCATTTCGCATAGGGTCGGTAATAGGCCAGACTGACTTCGCGTGTTAAAGCACCATCCGTTAAATCAATTAAATGCGATTTTCTGGCTTCACTCATTTGGTCTAAATACAATGCAGGTAACACGGTAAGCCCGCTAAATTCATCCACCAAGTTCAGTAAGGTATCGAACGTATTCGATTCTACCGATAAATTAGCTGGAAGTGATTTTTGCTTTTTCAAGTCGCAAAGCTGAATAATCTGATCCCGAAGACAATGACCTTCCTGCAATAAAAACATCCGCTGTTGACTCAAGGCCGATTTTTGAAGCTTTTTTTCACCCGTTGTCAAATGTCCATACAGGTATAAATCTTCCACATACAAGAGTTCTGTCTCCACCTCGGTAGAGGCAATAGGTGTACTCAAAATACCCACATCTAACTTCCCACTGCGCAAATCTTTGATCAATTGGTTCGTCGTCACCTCGTAGATTTCGAGGTATAATAGGGGGTACTTTTCCACCAAATACTTCATAATTAATGGCAACATGGAACTCGCAATCGTGGGTATCACCCCTATTTTCACGCGTCCCTCTACTTTTTGATTAATCGCCTTGGAGGAAGAAAGTAAGGCATTCGCGTGCGCCACCACTTGCTGGGCCTGAATCAGAATCTCTCGTCCATTTTCTGTCGTAGCGATGGGATTTGCTTTGCGGTCAAAAATCACGATATCCAGCTGTTCCTCCAGCTTTTTCACCATCGCGCTTAAAGTGGCCTGTGTAACATGACAATAATCAGCTGCTTTTGAGAAGCTTTTAAATTGATCAACGGCTAGTATGTATTCTAATTGCTGTATATTCACCTATATAGATTTTATCTATGCCAAATATAGAAAATTTCAGTTTTCTCTATCAATAAATTGGCACTAATTTGGCATTTCCAAAAATAAAAAACCATGAAAAAACTACTATTAATCAGTGCTATCTCGGCGACATTTGCCGCTCAAGCACAAGATTATTCAGCCAAGCCAGCCGCGGCAGCTAATCCACATGCTGCTGCAGCAGCTAATCCACATGCGGCTAATCCACATGCAGCAGCGGGAGCTAATCCACACGCGGGTATGAATCCACATACAGGGATGAAATTAGCTGGAACCACGAACAACGACTGGTGGCCAGGACAATTGAACGTAGGTATGCTACGCCAAAACTCCGAAAAGTCGAACCCAATGGGTCCAGACTTCAACTACATCAAAGCATTCAAAAGCCTAGATTACGCCGCTTTGAAAAAAGACATCGGCAAGGTATTGACTACATCACAAGACTGGTGGCCGGCTGATTTTGGCAATTACGGGCCCTTATTCATTCGTATGGCTTGGCACAGTGCAGGAACGTATCGTTCAGCTGATGGCCGTGGCGGTTCTCGCGCAGGACAACAACGTTTTGCGCCCTTGAACTCTTGGCCAGATAACACAAACCTTGACAAAGCGCGTCGCTTGTTATGGCCGATCAAACAAAAATACGGGGATAAAATTTCTTGGGCTGACTTAATGGTCTTGACTGGAAATGTATCCTTAGAGCAAATGGGCTTCAAGACTTTTGGTTTTGCCGGTGGACGTACGGACGTTTGGGAGCCAGAAACGAATGTGTATTGGGGTACTGAGAAGAAATGGTTAGACGATACAAATCGCTATTCAGGCGATCGTAAATTAGAGATGCCTTTAGCAGCGGTTCAAATGGGCTTAATCTATGTGAATCCAGAAGGTCCTAAAGGTGTACCGGATCCAGTAGCTTCGGCGAAAGATATCCGTGAGACTTTTGGCCGTATGGCAATGAATGATGAAGAAACTGTAGCGTTAATCGCGGGTGGTCACACGTTCGGTAAAACACACGGTGCAGGACCTGCTACGCATGTAGGAGATAATCCGGAATCAGCGGGTATCGAAGAGCAAGGTTTAGGCTGGAAAAGCACCTACAAATCAGGAAAAGGAAAAGATGCGATCACGTCGGGTTTAGAGGTGACGTGGACTTCGACTCCTACTGCTTGGGGAATTGGATACTTGCAATTATTGTTCAATAACGAGTGGACGTTGGAAAAAAGCCCGGCGGGTGCTAACCAATGGATTGCGAAAGATAGCCCAAACATCATCCCAGATGCATTTGACAAAAATGTCTTCCACAAGCCAACGATGTTGACAACGGATATCGCTTTACGCGTTGATCCGGTATACGAGAAAATTTCTAAAAACTTTTTAGAGAATCCGGAAGTATTTGCGAAGGCTTTTGCCAAAGCTTGGTTCAAATTAACGCACCGCGATTTGGGCCCTAGCTCGACGTATTTAGGACCAGAGGTTCCAAAAGAGGAATTAGTTTGGCAAGATCCAATTCCAGCATTAAACCATGAGGTTGTTAATGCAACGGATATCGCGGCTTTGAAAGTGAAATTATTGAATTCGGGTTTATCGGTTAGCGAATTAGTTTCGACGGCGTGGGCTTCGGCTTCGACGTACCGTCACTCAGATCGCCGTGGAGGTGCAAACGGAGCGCGTATTCGTTTAATGCCACAACGTAACTGGGAGGTAAATAATCCAAAGCAATTAGAGAAAGTATTAGCTGTATTAGAGAAAATTCAAAAAGAATTCAACGCTACATCGGGTAAGAAAAAAGTATCAGTTGCCGACTTAATCGTCTTAGGTGGTTCAGCAGCCGTAGAAAAAGCAGCAGCGAATGCAGGTGTGAAAACGACAGTTCCATTTACCCCAGGTCGTATGGATGCGACACAAGCGCAAACAGATGTGGCATCGGTGAACTTATTAGAGCCAATGGGTGATGGTTTCCGTAACTACTTGAAAACGCGTTATATGCTATCGACAGAAGAAATATTCGTAGACAAGGCACAATTATTAACGTTGACAGCGCCAGAAATGACGGTATTGACAGGTGGTATGCGTGTATTGAATACGAATTACAATGGTTCGAAGCACGGCGTATTTACGACGAAAAAAGACGCGTTAACGAACGATTTCTTTGTGAACTTATTGGAGATGGGAACCACTTGGAAACCAACCAACGATACGAAAGAAGAGTTCGCAGGAACGAATACAAAAACAGGTGCTCCAGTTGCTACGGCGACACGTGCTGACTTGATCTTTGGTTCGAACTCAGAGCTTCGTGCGCTTGCTGAAGTCTATGCAACGAAGGATTCGCAAACAAAATTTGTGAAGGATTTCGTAGCGGCTTGGACGAAAGTGATGAACCTTGACCGCTTTGATGTAACTTTTAAATAGTTCAGTTTAAGGTAAGAAAAAAGCCGGCTCTAAATAAGGCCGGCTTTTTTTGTTTACTTCAATTTCATATTCACTGGATCCCAATGAATAATTTTCTTTTGGAAATAACTTTCGTTACAAGCTAAGGCAGGTGCCGCTGCTCTAAATCCAAACGTCGCATCTTCCACCACCGAAGTTCCGTTGCGAATCGCATCGAAGAAGTTCGTGAAGTGATCTACGTGCTCGCTGTATCCTGCAGGTGCTTTAAACACAACGTCCTCTTTAATAGGGCGCGTACGTTGAGCTTCAGTCCACTTCGCATTGTATTCGCGTGTCATTTCATCTTGCATGTTCTTAGGAAGGGTAAATACCGAATCATATCCACCAAAGCCCGGCGCTTCTGGCATAATGTTGTGCTTCACAGAAATCGTATTTCCTTTCACATCCATCACTCCTTCTGAGCCGATCAAACGAGTCACTTCTTGTCCTCCAGTTCCGCTGACAAAGTTTACTTGCAGCGTTAATTGGAAAGCTGGATGCTCCGCCGTGTTCCCGTATTGCATCACACCTGACATCACATCTGGCAAGTTCCGTCCATCGTTCCAGTAACTAAATTGACCTGTTGAAAAGATCGTTTCTGGGCCTTTAGAGTTTGTCATAAAGTGCGTTCCTGATAGCAAGTGGATGAATAAATCGCCCGCTACGCCAGTTCCTACTTCTTTAAAGGCACGCCACCAGAAGAATTTCTTTGCATCAAATTCCATTTTTGCGGTTGCCTCGATGAAGCGATTCCAATCGCAAGTAGAAGCATCTGCGTCTTTTGGGATGGTATACTGCCAAGCGCCGATGGAGCTTTGGCGATCATAAACCGCGTTCACCATATTTAATTTTCCGATTTCGCCAGCTGCTAACATTTCTTTCGCCTTCGCTAATCCGAGGCTACTTACACGTTGAGATCCTACTTGTAGGACTTTGCCGTATTTCTTTTGTGCTGCAATTACCTTAGGACCTTCGTCTATCTTGTAGACCATCGGTTTTTCGATGTAGACGTGTTTGCCTTTTGCCAAAGCGTCGATGGTAATCCGCGCGTGCCACACATCGTGCGTCGCAATGATCACCGCGTCGATGTCCGAACGGTCTAATAATTCCTTGTAATTACGGGTCGTATACAAATCCTTACCGTATAATTCCTTCGCATTTTCGATACGGCCCGTGTATAAATCACAGATTCCAGCTAATTCAACGCCAGGGACTTTCAGCGCCGAGGCCAAGTCAAAATGCCCTTGAACCCCAAAACCAATCACTCCTAAGCGAATTTTTTCGCCCACCGAGATGCGTTTTTCATAAGTTAAAATGCGTTCCTCTGCTTTTTGTTGAGCGCCTAAAGAGGCGAAGGGCGAAGAGGCTGCCACGAGGCTAGTTGCCCCAATTTGTTGTAAGAACTTCCGTCTGGAAGCTTGACTATCTTTGTTCATATCCAATAGGTTTTTTGTGAATTTACTTCCTTTTTACAAATCTTCCAAAGCATACCGCACATAGGCGAATTTCTTGCCATCTGGGCTCCATGAGGGCACATTAATCGTTCCTTGTCCTCCATAAAAGGCCTCCGTTAAATCTTTCACTTCTTTTGTTTTTAAATTCAATAGACGCAATTTGACTTGATGGCCAAAAGGATGGGACTGCTTTTGGTCCTCCATATAACTAATAATCGTCGCCACTTTATTGTTAGGTGCAATATGTGCAAACCAGTTCGAATAGGCATCGAAAGTCATCTGTTCTGGATCAGATCCATCCGGTTTGATCCGCCAAATCTGCATCATCCCAGATCGGTACGAATTGATGTAAATGTATTTCCCATCTGGAGAATATTCCGGACCATCATCTAATCCTTCCGTCGAAGTTAAACGAATTTCTTCGCCACCATTCGAAGACATGGCATAAACGTCATAGTTTCCATTTCTCACCGCACAATACACCATGGTTTTGCCATCCGGTGAAATACCATGCCAGTAAGAAGGGGTTAAAGGAGTCAGCTGAACCGGCTCACCGCCTTCAGCCCCTACTTTGTAAATGAAGGAAGATCCTCCTTTAATTTCAGGTTTCCCACTCGAAATAAATAAGGTTTTCCCATCAAAAGAATAGCCGTGATCGTTGTTCGCCTTCATGACAGAACCGGTAGGTAACACCCCTAATTTTTCACCTTTAGGGGAGATTTTTTCAAGTTTACCATAGGAATTAATGAGTAGAAACTTGCCGTCAAAAGACCAGTTAGGCGCCTCGAAATGCCGCTTCTCGGTGAGAATTAATTCCGATTTTCCAGAGGCCAAATCACACACATACAGAGAAGAAATCACTTTCTTTCCAGCAGGTATTTGCGCAGAAAGGGATAGGCTGAAACCCAGCAAAAGGATCGCTATTTTTTTCATGTTTCATCGGTTTAGAAACATAAGTTAGAAAAATATTTAGCTTTTTATATCCTGACCGAAATGAATGATGTTTTCATCCCGAGAGAACATCAAATACCCATCCCATTTGGAATTACTTTCAAAGCCTAGATTTTGATAAAAAGCGACTGTTGCATCGCGATCTAAATAGGCTAGAATGGGGGTGTCTTTTAATAAAGGCATAGGTCATATTTTCGACTAATTTACAGTAGATTTGTTCCCAATCAAAAATCAACATGGAAATCATCCTCTTAGGTTTTGCCTGGATAGTGTATTTTTTTATCCATAGTTTCCTGGCCACTAATGCGGTAAAATTAACCGTTGAAAAACGGGTTCCTGCCCTATTCTCATATTACAGAATCGTATATAATTTTATTGCCGTCGCGGGTTTAATTCCCCTTTTGTACCAAAGCGTTCTTCTTCCAGATCCTTATTTACTATCGCTTATTTGGCTAAGCCCAATTGGATACGTTTTAATTCCCACAGGGCTAGTTCTATTGTATCTAGCTTTTAAAGCTTTTGATGGGGCTGAATTTTTAGGAATTAAAAAGGAAAAGAAGCCTGAATTAGTGCTTTCTGGGATGTATCAATACGTGAGGCATCCGCTTTATTTTGCCACTATTATCTTAATACTAGGTTTATTTTTGCTGGTACCGACCCAAAAAATGTTGCTTGTTCTGCTGATTTCGTATAGCTACATCCTAATTGGATCCCGTTTAGAGGAACGAAAACTGGTGGCGGTTTTTGGTGAAGAATACCACGAATATCAAAAGAAGGTTAAGGCGCTTATTCCTTATTTGTATTAATTTTGGCCTTCAACTTGTCGTATTCTTGCTGTTCTAATGAATCAGCGACAATGACGTAGGCTTTCAGGTATTGAATCGCTAAACCAATACCCCAGCCTAACATAGGCCAGATAGGCCATGGTATGCGATTAATATCTTTATCTTGTGAGGTTAAAAACCAAATAACCCACAGAAAAGGGATGACGATAGAATAAGAGCCAAGGCTCCTTTTGAATTTGGCACGGCTTCTCGCAATCGCCCACAATTGTTGATCTGTACTTTCCATGATATTTCGTTTTTCGGTTTCATCATCCGGAGCATACAACAAGGTCAAATTCGTCCCCAAAACTTCGCTAATCGCATTCATCGAATACAAACTTGGTTTGCCCTCGTTACGTTCCATGCGTTGAACGGTGCGCAAAGCGACGCCACTCTTTTCCGATAATTCGATTTGAGTGAGTCCTTTTGTGGTACGGATTTCCTTTAATTGTTCTCCAAAATTCATGGGGCAAATTTGAGATTAAAATCTGGTGCAAAAAACGTCATTCATACGACTTGTAAACGTCATCTTTTAAAATTCTCGATGGCTCTATGCGATCCATCGCAACTCGGTTTTCGCTTCGTTAAGCCACAAATGCAATCGGTTATTCCAATCCCTTTTAAGATGTATTTCTTGTTTTTCTCAATGCGCGAGGTCCGCGTTTCGGATTGCTTTCCGTCCGTGAAAAATCGAAGATAGGCACGCTGCCGCCCAGGTGTGAGTTTGTCGAAGGCCGTTTTTACAGCGGGGTTTTTATCGAAGATCGCCGTTAATTCTTCCGGATGAGGGATTTCAGTGGACTTTTCCATTTTCAAACCCAATTTCTCTACCTCGATGGCTTCTAGGATGTAGGCTTTGATGAGGTCTTCTTTGGCCAAAATCTCCTCCACCGAACTGAACTTCATCCAGCGACCTAATTGCGTATGTTCGCCTGGTTTAATCAACAGCTTGTCCTCATCTTGAAGTAGCGCACCGGTGAAAAAATTCAAGGCACAGTGGTCCTTTAGGCTAGAAATGGCAATGAGGTTTTTCGTACCCATCCTATACACCGGTGTTCGCCACTTATAGGTTTCGATCAGCAAACAGTCGAGCAAAATGTGGCGTAAAAAGGCCATTTCAGCAGCCCACTTGTCGGCACTTTGTATGAATTCGTCTACATTAGGGTCTTTCATATGATTAGAATTGGCTACAGATTTGCTTTACCATACAAAGAAAGAAAAAACCTATGAAATCTCGT
>CANLVU010000025.1 GCA_947494535.1 Cytophagaceae bacterium | reverse complement strand
TTTGGATTAGATTTCGCAGAGGCGGAATCTTTGCTGGCGGATCCAGCTTTTGGGCAAATGCAACATATCCGCATTGTGGGATTAATGGGCATGGCAAGTTTTACTGAAGATGAAACGCAAATTCGAAAGGAGTTCACGAGCTTAGCTGATTTTTTCCAAAAGCTCAAAAACAACAAAACCGGCGTTTCGACCGGTCTTGTAGAGTGGACTGAATTGTCCATGGGTATGTCTGGTGATTATTTGATTGCAACTGAACTAGGCTCTACCTTGGTTCGTGTAGGTTCTGCGATCTATGGCCCTCGTCACTAACGCGTTAAGGACATAATCTCAAATTCAAGCTTGCCAGCAGGTGCTGTAATTTCAGCTAAATCCCCTACCTTCTTACCTAATAAACCTTTTCCAAAAGGAGACGAAACCGAGATTTTTCCCAATTTCAAATCTGCCTCTTCTTCTGAAACAATCGTATAGGTTACGGTCATTCCACTTTTCGTGTTTTTGATTTGAACAATTGAATAGATCGAAACAATCGATAAATCGATTGTCGACTCATCCAATACGCGCGCTATCGAAATGATTTCCTCCATTTTAGAGATCTTTAATTCCAATAAACCTTGTGCATCTTTCGCCGCATCGTATTCTGCGTTCTCACTTAAATCACCTTTATCACGCGCTTCTGCGATTTGTTTGGCCATATCTGAACGACCTGTAATCTTCAAATAATGTAATTCCGCTTTTAATTTATCGAGCGCCTCTGCCGTGTAATATTGAAACTTTGCCATACTCTTTTTAGGGTTTTACCTCTGTGCTTAAAAACAAAATAGAACGGCCTCCGACCGTTCTACCTAATTTATGTGTAGTTTTGTTTCGGATTCGCAACTAAAATTTTTGTTTTTCTAACAGCACGTAAGGGTTGTTTTGTAGGGGACAAAGATAATAAAAATTCAGACGGATTCCACAAACTATCAAGATCAAGGATGCGGATTATATTTTTTGGAACCCCAGAGTTTGCAGTAGCGAGTTTACAAGCCTTAGTAGAGGCTAAAATGGAGGTGGTCGCTGTCGTTACGGCCCCAGACAAGCCAGCTGGGCGGGGACAACAAATTCAATCCTCTCCCGTAAAAGTGTATGCTGCATCCGTAGGCCTGCCTATTTTGCAACCCTTGAAATTAAAGGATCCTGCATTTTTAGAGGAACTTGCCTCTTATCAGGCCGATCTTCAGATTATCGTTGCTTTTAGAATGCTGCCGGAAGCGGTTTGGAACATGCCGACTATGGGCACCTTTAATTTACACGCCTCTTTACTACCACAGTACCGTGGTGCGGCACCCATTCATTGGGCGGTCATTAATGGAGAGACGGAAACAGGCATTACAACCTTCTTCTTGCAACATGAAATTGATACAGGCGACCTCTTATTTCAAGAAAAGGAACCTATTTCGGAGACTGATACAACAGGAGAACTTTACGAACGTTTGATGAACAAAGGCGGTGCTTTGGTAGTCAAAACGGCCAAAGCGATTGAATCTGGGGATATTCATCCGACTCCACAACTAGAAATAACAGAGCTAAAATCTGCTCCTAAATTACAACGCGGTACTGGTGAGGTACATTGGACACATACTGGACGCGATATCGTGAATTTAGTCCGTGGGATGCATCCTTTCCCGGGAGCACACACAGAATTTCAAGGTAAAAATTGCAAGTTAATAGGGGTGGAATTTCACCCGGAGATCATACCTGACTTAGGAGAGGGCGTTTGGGATACGGATCAAAAATCCTTCCTACGCGTAGGCTGTAAAGACGGTTATATCAATATCCTGGAATGGCAAATGGAAGGAAAAAAACGATTAAAAATCGACGAATTTTTACGCGGATACAATTTTAATTTCTAACGTAATTTCCAGCGACCTGTCGAATAAAAGTAGCCATAGGAGCCTTTTTGAATGAAAATATAATTCTCCTGTAAGTTCGCTAATACGGTGATCGTATACGGTTTCATGGTAAGATCCTTTGCTGAACTCGGAAAAGAAATCGCTTGAGAGCAAGCACAGGGTTTATTGACACGCAACTTATTTAATTCATTCAATAAATCACGCGAATCCTCCACTAACTCTTCTCTACCGATATCCACCTTTTTAAAGTAATTCCGTTCATACGCAGTCTTAAAGGGCTCATATTCTAAGGCTACTTCCGGATATTTTTGAATCAAATTAGCACTATTTGAAAAGGCTTGAATGTGGCCAGGATCTGGAAATCCTACAAAATCACCGCCCCAATACAAGCCAATAGCCTTTGCTTTGGCACCATATTGATCATAAATAGCGCCATGACGCAAATGTTTACCCTTTCTAGAAATGGCCCCGTCCGCAGCTAAACCAAAATTATGAAAGGAAATAAAAGCTTTCGAAAAACCCCTTTTCTGTAACGCTAATTGTTGCTTCTTATTCCGAGTGGTAGACGTATACCGTAATCGGTAAGGGGTATGGATACGCTTGATTAAGCTATCCCGCTTTATTTCAAAGGAGTCAATTTCAGCCGCCAAAAGTTCTGTCCATGGCCGATGCAATTCAGCTACTTCACGCACCTCACGCGTACCATCCGAATTAATCCGAATAAAGACATAGTTCGCGACTGAATCACCTGAGAAGGTCGAGTCTTGCTGCTTATAAAGCCACTTAAACTCCTCCCAATCGAGCGATTCTAATGGGACAGGCTCACAAATACGCTGCTCAGCATCCAATTCACTAAAACTTAAAAAGAACCACAAAAGTGGCAGCAAACCAATTAGAATCATTTTTTCAATGGAATGATCAGCACTTCGCCACGAAGTGTAACATCATCTTTCTTGTGGTTAGCCTCCATGATCGCCTCTTTGCTGACACCGTATTTCTCCGCTACTTTACGTAATATATCTCCAGGCCCCACCGTATGAACGGCTTGAATCTTCACATTTAATTTCGTCGATCCGCTCTTGATTCCATCTGGATTTACTCCTGGATTTAGGGCTTTTAATTGATCCACTTTTAAACCAAATTTTCTGGCAACGGCAGAGAAGGTCTCCCCTTTTTCTACGGTAATGGAATGAGATTTTCCTGCAGGAGTGGCTACCTCAGGAACGACTTCGGCCTCCGCTTCTTTCTTTTGCTCCGCTAATTCCTCCTCGTCAGACTTTCCCATCAAAGAATCTTTAGTCACTATTAATGAATCTGCAGGATCCTGGACTGAATCGATCACCACTTGAGATGCCTCTGGAAACACCTCTTCCTCTAATTCTACAAATTTTTCTGCCTTGATTAATTCATCCTTATCAGGACTCACAAAGTGTTCAAAACCTACGGCAATTAAACCCACAAGTGTCAATAAAAGAATACCCAATGTAATTAAGGGCAGCTTACTGCTTTCTTCGTTCTCGCTCATTATTTTGAAAATTTACCTTTCGTTTCTTGGCTCATTTCAGCCACTTTATCTTCTAATTCTGCCTTGAAGGCCGTGTATTTGTCTGCCAAAGAAGCATCTGAAATCGCCAGCATTTGGATAGCTAAAAGACCTGCATTTTTTGCTGCATTCAAAGCTACAGTCGCTACCGGAACACCATTGGGCATTTGTAAAATAGATAGAACCGAATCCCAACCATCTATTGAATTAGATGATTTGACAGGTACACCTATCACCGGTAAAATGGTTGCTGAAGCAATCATCCCTGGTAAATGAGCTGCTCCACCGGCTCCCGCGATAATCACTTGAATACCACGCGACTTTGCCTGCTGTGCATATGTCATCATTTTCACTGGTGTGCGATGTGCTGAAACGATGTCTACCTCATAGGCCACTCCAAAATCTTTACAAACCTGAATGGCATCTTGCATCACTCCTAAATCCGAGCTGCTTCCCATTATAATTCCTACCATAAAATTATGTTATGCGATTACGCGTATGCTTTGTTTAACTAATTCTGCTTTTTGTTCAATCTCCTCTCGAGAGGCCGCTAATAAAGTAATGTGCCCCATCTTGCGAAAAGGCTTTGTTATTTTCTTTCCATACAAGAAAGGATGAACGCCAGGTATACCTAAAATCGTATCCAAACCTTCGTATTTCGCCGGTCCCGTATATCCTTCAGAACCTAATAAATTCAACATTCCTGAGTAGCTATGTGCATAGGTATCTCCCAAAGGAAGCCCCGTAATCGCTCTCAAATGTTGTTCATATTGTGACGTATCATTCGCTCTAATCGTTTGATGACCTGAATTATGTGGTCGTGGAGCGACTTCGTTAATAAGAATTTTACCGTCTTTGGTCAGAAACATCTCTACGGCTAAAACCCCCACTAAGCCCATTTTATCAATCAAATTAATGGCGATTTGCTCCGCTTCCTGCTCAATCTCGCGCGAAATAGCGGCTGGAGATACTAAAAACTCGACTAGGTTTTGAACTGGATGAAAAACCATCTCCACAGCTGGGAAAGCCTTAATCTCACCTTGTGGATTGCGCGCTACAATCACGGCTAATTCCTTATCGAAATCAATCGCCTTCTCTAATAATCCAGGTTCCGAGAACCCTTTCGAGGCATCGGCTGCTGAGCCGATGTATTGCACCCCTTTCCCATCATATCCTCCTTTACCTAGCTTATTAAAAGCCGGCAAAAAATCTTCATTTGCCACAATTTCTGCCGCAGATTCGATCAATCTGAAATCAGCGGTAGGGAAATTGTGCGTTTTAAAAAAAGCTTTTTGTGTGCGCTTATCTTGAATCATGCGAAGTAAATGGGGTTGCGGATAGACCTTAATTCCCTCTGCTTCTAGTTGCTCTAAAGCTTCAATATTTACGTGTTCGATTTCAATGCTGATTAATTCGAATTGCTTCCCAAAATTATATACCGTATCATAATCCTGGAACGACCCTTGTGTGAACTGGGTCGTCAAGGTATGACAAGAAGCTTCTGGATCAGGATCAAGACAGGCAATCTGCAAGTCCAAGTCGATGGCTGCTTGTAACAGCATTCGTCCCAGCTGGCCGCCGCCTAGTAATCCGATTTTGGGAAGTGATTTAGACATAAATTCGAATTCAATGGGTAAAATTACGGCTTTTGTTTTACCTTTGAAAATTATTTGGAATCCAATTAAAGACCATGTCAAAAAGAAATACCACGATTATCGCTTTTATCTTGCTTGCTATTGCGAGTCGATTATTGATTTTAGCCGGACCAGGTTGGGCTAACTTCTCACCTATGGCATCTATGGCACTATTTGTCGGTGCTTATTTACACAACCGGAAGCAAGCGGTGGCTTGGACTTTACTAGCGGTCTGGGGATCTAATTTGATCCTTAACAATACATTATATGATGCCTTTTTCCCAGGATTCTCCTTTGGAATTGATGCGGTGCATATGGGATTATTTGCATTGATCTCCTTATTAGGCCAAAATACCACTGCAAGCGCTTCTCGTTTCATCGGTACGAATGTAGCTGCGGCAATGGGATTTTTCTTGGTTTCAAACTTCGCGGTTTGGGCAGGATCTGAAATTGCCTACACGAAAGATGTAACTGGTTTAATTAACTGCTACGCAGCAGGTATTCCGTTCTTAAAGAATACCATCGCTAGTCAATTCTTATTCTCTGGATTGTTCTTCGGAGCTTTTGAAGTATTGAAAAAACAAGTTCCAGCGTTGCGCTAGACTTTCAACCATAAAAAAAGGGTCGGCTTGCACATGCGAGCCGACCCTTTTTTATTTATTCCTATCTAGTTTTTGTAGACCTTTCCGTCTTTCATCACAAAGTTCACCTTCGTCATCAATTTAACATCTGCCACAGGATCACCTGGCACCGCAACAATGTCTGCCGCCTTTCCTACCTCGATGGATCCGATTAGATCACTTTGGCCTAATAAATCGGCTGCCGTTACGGTCGCTGATTTGATCGCCTCTAAAACAGGCATTCCTCCTTCATTCATCAAGACGAACTCATACCCATTTTTACCATGGCCGAAAACACCGGCATCGGTACCAAAGGCAATCTTCACTCCAGCCTTATAGGCTTTGGCAAAAGTTCCTTGAATGATTGGACCAATGGCAGCGGCTTTCTTAGCGACCATTTCCGGATAGTAGTTAGGAATTTTAGACGAATCTGCTGAGGAACGTCCGGCGATAACCGTAGGCACATAAAAAGTGCCCATCTTTTTCATCAATTCCATCACCTCTTCGTCCATGAACGTTCCGTGTTCGATGGAAGTAACGCCACCTAAAACTGCGCGCTTCATGCCATCTTTTCCATGCGCGTGAGCGGCCACTTTATACCCATAATCTTTCGCGGTTTGAACAATTGCCCGTATTTCTTCATCTGTAAATTGGGCACCGGCTCCATCTTTGGCATAACTTAATACCCCACCAGTTGCTGTTATTTTGATTAAATCAGAGCCTTCCTTGTAACGTTGACGCACCGCTTTAGCCGCATCAGCTACCCCATTTATTACGCCATCTTCTGGACCTAAATCCTTTTTGAATGCATCATTGATACCATTCGTGTCATCCGCGTGACCTCCCGTTGTTCCGATTGTCACTCCCGCCGTAAAAATACGTGGACCTTCCACCAAACCTTTATTAATGGCATTGCGAAGACTAATCACGATGTTAGTACCGCCTAAATCACGCACCGTAGTGAATCCTGCCATCAAATTCCTTTTTGCGTACACTAAAGCTTGGTAGGCCACATCACCTGGATTCTTCACAAAGCGGTCTAAATACGCACCTGGATTTGTTTCCGACTCTAAGTGAACGTGTGAGTCGATCAAGCCCGGCATCACCGTTCTGTCTTTCAAATTAATCACGACATCTCCTTTAGCAGGGCTCAAAAAGCCCTCTGAAACGGCCACAATTTTCTTTCCTTCCACCACAATCGAACGGTTTTTCAAAACCGTCTGTGTTTTCACGTCAATCAAAGAACCGCAGTGTAAAATCGTTTTTTGGGCAAAACCAGCGAATGCTAATAGGCTTAAGCCCAGGGTCAATACTTTTTTCATAGTTTAGAAGTTATTAAGGTTGAAACATGTTTCCAGAAACTTGGATAGCTTTTATTCACTACCGAAGGATCCAATAGGGTAATTTCTTTTTGCATGGCTACCGGAGCAAAAGCCATCGCCATGCGGTGATCGTCATAGGTCTCAATGGGTTCAATAGCAGAAACTGCCGCAAAATCACCCTTCACTTCATACAGGTGATTGGCTTCTTTTTCTACTAAACTCGCCCCTAATTTCTTTAATTCATTCTGCAAAGCTAACACGCGATCGGTTTCCTTCACTTTCAAGGACTCTAAACCCGTTAAGGTCAAGAAAATGTTCTTGACTGCAGCTACAACGCAGATTGTTTGGGCCAAATCTGGGCAATCAGTGAAGTCCCAGGCTAAAGAAGTCTGTGCAGGGATTTTGGTCAACAAATAACCACTGCCCGTATACGTACTTTTCACACCTAATGGCTCCATAATGGCTTTGATCGCCGAATCACCTTGCAAGGAATCTTCCTTCAAGCCCAACAATTCTAATGAACTATCTTCGAATGGAGACAAAGCCACCATCGAATACCAATAGCTGGCACCAGACCAATCTGATTCTACAGCAAAAGGCTGCAAAGTGTATTTTTGAGCAGGTATCTCGATGCTTCCTTTAGACCAATCAGTAGTAGCCTGAATGCCAAAATGCTTCATCTGAGCCAATGTCATCTCGATGTAGGGCTTAGAGCCTAAAGCTCCCGTGATTTGCAATTTTAGTCCATCTGGCAGCAAGGGCGCCACCATCAAGATCGCTGATATAAACTGTGAACTGACGTCTCCACGAATGGATATTTCGCGATTACCCTGAAATGAAAAACCATTTAATTGCATCGGAGGATAACCTTCTTGATTCAAATAGCTAATATCAGCTCCCAGCGTTCTTAAAGCATCCACTAAAATACCAATAGGTCGCTCGCACATACGAGGCGTACCTGTCATCTTTTTCACGCTACCCGTCACCGCATAATAGGCAGTCAAAAAACGCATTGTCGTTCCCGCGTCTAACACATCCGCCTCCGCACCATTCTCGGACAACAAACGAATCATCGTTTGCGTGTCACGAGCTTCCGCTAGATTAGAAAGATTGTCTATCGTACCTTCTGCCAAAGCATTAATCACTAATGCCCGGTTGCTCTCAGACTTAGAAGCGGGCAAAGGGATGGTTTCAGAAAAAGACGACGAACGTGGAAATAAAGTAATTTGACTCAAAACTGGACTGCGACTAACGCAATTTTAATGTGACTAATGATAAAACGGCTAAGATGATTCCTACAATTAAGAATCGGATAACGATCTTCGCTTCGTGGTAATTTTTCTTTTGGAAATGGTGATGCAATGGCGACATCAAAAAGACACGCCGACCTTCCCCATATTTGCGTTTCGTATATTTAAAGTAGGCCACCTGAATAATCACGGACATATTTTCTATTAGAAAGATCCCACATAAGACTGGAATCAACATTTCTTTTCGAATAACAATGGCTAAAGTAGCGATTACTCCACCTAACATTAAGCTTCCCGTATCGCCCATGAAAACCTGGGCCGGATAAGCATTATACCAAAGGAATCCGATACAGGCCCCCACAAAAGCAGCACAAAAAACGGCGAGCTCCCCTGAGTTTGGAATAAACATCACATTCAAATACTGTGAAATCACTTTATTACCCGATACATAGGCTAAAATAGCTAAGGTGATTCCGATAATGACAGATGTTCCAGCTGCTAAACCGTCGATACCATCGGTAATATTTGCCCCATTGGAAACGGCTGTAATGATGAAAATAACCACTAACACATACACGACCCAAACGTATTCATCCGGAATAAAACTGGGTAATAACATATTATAATCGAACTGATTATCCTTCATGAAAGGAACCGTCGTTAACAGGGATTTATGATCAATGAAAGTCCCATCCGTCGCATATTCTCGTACTTTAATATGTTGGTTAAAATACATGGTTAATCCCACAATAATACCTAAACCTATCTGGCCTATAATCTTAAATTTGCCTGATAAACCGTCTTTGTTTTTCTTGAATACCTTAATATAATCATCCACAAAACCCACGGCACCTAACCAGATAGCTGATGTTACTAGAAGAACAATATATACGTTCGTGATTTTAGAGAAAAGTAACGTAGGGATCAATAAAGACAATAAAATAATGAAACCTCCCATCGTAGGAGTGCCTTTTTTAGCCATTTGGCCTTCTAATCCTAAATCCCGAATTTCTTCTCCAATTTGCAATCTTTGCAATCGGTATATGACCGTTTTACCCCAAATCGCTGCAATACCTAAAGACGTAATGATCGCCGCAAAAGCACGGAAGGTGATGTATTGAAACACACCGGCGCCCGGAATATTCAAGGTCTTGTCTAGGTATTCAAAGAGGTAATAAAGCATCTAAATGGATTTTAATTTATAAAATTGCAAAAAATCGAGGGGAATTCAAACTCAGCTAAACGCCTCCCCAAGGACTATTTTATCGTCAAAGTCATATTTCACACCCTGAATGTCTTGGTAGTTTTCATGGCCTTTCCCAGCCACTAAAATGATATCTCCTGCACCCGCTAATTCCCGAACCGCATAAAAAATCCCTTCTTTACGATCTGAAACACGGTGCACCTTGGATTTTAACTCAACTGGAACACCCGCTTCCATTTGGTCTAATATCAATTCCGGATCCTCCTTGCGCGGATTATCAGAGGTCAGCACAACAGAATCACTGTATTTCGCGGCTAATTCCGCCATAATAGGACGCTTCCCTGTATCCCTGTTTCCACCACAACCCACCACCGTAATGATTCGCTGTGATTTATCTCGAATCGTTTGAATCGTTTTCAAGACATTTTCCAAGGCATCAGGCGTATGGGCATAATCCACGATCCCCATTTTATGCTGAGATCCCGCTAATTGCTCAAAACGACCTGGGGCTGTTTTAAGAGCCGAAATCTGCACCAATACTTCGTGAGATTCTTCACCTAATAATAGTGCCGCCGCATAAATTCCCAATAAATTATAGGCGTTAAAAGTCCCCATTAATTGTGCGTGCACTTGCTGGTGGTCGATCTCTAATTGCAAACCGCCTACCCCATTGCTGATAATTTTTGCTTTGAAGTCCGCAGCATTCAATAAACCGAAACCGTATTTCTTAGCTGCTGTGTTTTGTAACATCACCATTCCACGCTTGTCATCTACGTTGGTTAACGCGAAGGAAGATGCGGGGAGGGCGTCGAAGAAACCTTTTTTGGCCTTAATGTATTCGTCAAAAGTCTCGTGAAAGTCTAGGTGATCACGCGTAATATTCGAGAAAATGGCACCTGAAAATTGCACACCGTGAATACGTTTCTGAACGACAGCGTGCGAACTCACCTCCATAAAGGCATGACTACAACCCGCCGAAACCATATCTGCTAACAAAGCATTCAAACTCAAAGCGTCGGGTGTGGTATGTGTGGATGGAATTACTTTATCCTCAATCTTATTTACCACCGTCGAAATCAATCCGCAGCGATGACCCAATCGCTTAAACAATTCAAACAACAACGTCACAGTGGTCGTTTTTCCGTTTGTCCCTGTGATCCCTACTAATTTTAATTTCTTCGAAGGATGACCATAAAATTCAGCCGCAGCCGCAGCTAAGGCCCCATTTGAATCAGGAACTTGAACACATTGAACGTCTGATGGGACATCTAAAGGTCGTTTTTCTACCACCCAGTGTTTGCAGCCTTGCTCGTATACTTGAGCCAGAAAGGAATGACCATCCACCTGCGTTCCAGGAATGGCAAAAAATACGGAACCTGCCACTGCCTTCCGGGAGTCAAAGCACAACTGTTGAATTTCAATACCAGGAAATAACGATATTTGTGCCATTTTAATGCAAAGAAATGAAGACTAAACTATTTTTTGCCGCAGCAGAGCCGGCAGGAATAGATTGATTCGTTACCGTCCCAAAACCATTCGCCCGAACCTTCAAACCTTTGTTTTCTAACGCAAATAAGGCATCCCGCAAATTCATCCCTACCACATTGGGTACCGTTTTAGGGGTCATAGTGATTGCTTGATTTTTCACCGTTTTCTTCTCCAAATTAAAGTTCAACCACTGCCCATTTTCTTCCACTTTAGGCAAGCCCAAACGAGAAAATAAGATGTTTTGATCACCTGGATGGAGGGTATGTGCTAATTTGTTTTTATTCAATGAATCTGGCAAATAGCCTCGAAGTGTTTGTTGCAACTTCATGTCTCGCAAAAAGATTCTATCCGAAATTTCTTTAAATACCGGTGCAGTAACCTGACGCGCATAGGTACCTTCTGCACTACCTTTAGGTTCATCAACTGCAATAATCATCGTATACTTAGGATTTTTAACAGGAAAATAGCCCGCAAAAGTGGTGTAATAATTTCCTTTTCGATAGCCTTTAACTCCAGTTACTGTTCGTTGAGCAGTACCCGTTTTTCCCGCAATACCATAGACAGAGCCCTTGATATTGTTAGCCGTACCTTTCGTCACAACTCCCTCTAACATAATTTTCAATTTTTGTAAGGTCTCCGGCGAACATAAAGGCTTCGAATCACGTATTTGAGAGGCCGTGTAATCCACCACAACCTCATCTCCACGCGTCGCCTTACTTACGATCAAAGGCTGTATCCAATAGCCATTATTCGCAATAGCATTATAAAAAGCTAGAATTTGTAAAGGAGTATACTGCGTCGAATAACCTACAGAAGACCAAAGAAGTTGCAAACCATCCCACTTAGAAGGCACCGGGAAAACAGGCTTTCTGCTCGGTTTCAATTGAAAGTCTAACGATTCAATCAGGTGATACTTTTTCAAGTAATTATAAAACTTCTCGTTATTGGAAGTCCCAAAAGCCTCTTGCACTAATTTCATCGTACCCACATTAGAGGAGCTTGTAATTACTTGCTCTAAGGGAATGGTTCCAAGCGGATGGGAATCCGACATCACACCATTATACAGACGAAACTTACCATCACCGGTATTAACCATCTTGGTCAATGGATAATTTTTTTCTTCCAACACCGCCATAATGGAAGGCAATTTAAATACCGAACCAGGATCGCGCGCTTCCAATAACGCATAATTATAGGTTTCAGAATATCCTGTGGGCGAAAGGGGGTTAGCAGCGATGTTCGACAAGGCTTTAATTTTACCTGTAGAGGTCTCCATCACGATCGCCACCGCATAATTTCCTTTAAAGATTTTCATCCCATTTAATAAGGCTGATTCGACTATCTCTTGGATATTAATGTCCAAAGTAGAGTGTAAGTCTACACCAGCTACCGGCAGCTTAGGCTCATCGCCAGGCTCTGGACGCCAGGTATTATTATCCATTTTCTCATACATCCCCTCACCAAACTCACCACGTAATTCTTTGTCAAAACTATTTTCAATACCTACACGGCCCTTATCACGCAAGTCTTTTAGATATCCAACGGTACGATAAGCCATTTGGCCAAATGGTGCATAACGCACATTAATCTTATCAAAAACGACCCCCGATTGATTCGATGTTTTTGCATCCTTAAACAAAGGGAAACTCAATACCTTCTTCTTTTCTTGGTAATCCAATAGGCGATTATTCAACAGCAAATAAGTTCGACCACTGCGTCTAGCAGCCGCAATCTTCTCCTTGTATTCATCTGCTGTTCGATCTTTAAAGAAATTAGAAAGCGCCGCAGCTAGACCATCAATGTGCTGCTTGTAAAACTCATCAGCTTTCGTATTCCCTGTCAATACAGAGGGATCCATCCCTAAACGGTATTTAGGTAAAGTAGTAGACAATAAACTACCATCATCCGAATAAATATTTCCTCGCGTCGCCTCGATCTTTCGCTTCTTTACATAGGTAGCCATTGCCTCCGAGCGAAATCTAGGTCCTTTCAAAACGACCACCTTATACAAACTGAAAAGTAGGTACAAGAAAACAGCCAAAATAATAATAAAAAACGTGTAAAAACGTCTTGTAATTAAGCCCCGAATATTAGGTCTTTTCTCTTTAGCCATTACTAATCTTTGTCTACTTTAATGATGATTTTAGTAGGAGGAATCGTGCTTACACCTATTTGGTAACGCCTTAAGGTTTCTTCCAAATTACTTTGCTTACTTACTTTCATGTACTCCGCTTTTTGCGTTGTATAATCTGCTCGATCCTCTTCTAATGCACTTTTTTCCTTCTGTATTTGATGTAGTTTACCATCCGCTAACATCGAATAATAGATATTAACAAGGGTCAAAAAGGCTACGAAAGCGATTCTCTTCACCCACATGACCGGCAATTCGCCGCCGGTGAAATAATCAATATTGAAGATGGAATCAAAGATCCCCTCCTTTTTAGGCGATGAAATTCGCTTAGCCCCTTCCTCCTTTGGTTCGATCGGTGTTGCCATATTATAATTTAGACGCTATTCTTAATTTAGCGCTTCTAGAGCGCGGGTTTAATTTCAATTCTTCTTCCGAGGCGGTGGTTGGTTTGCGAGTCACTGACTCTAAGGGGCGGTGTACTACCCCAAACAAATCCTTATCCTCTTTCCCTTGTACATTCCCAGCTTTGATAAAATTCTTCACCAAACGATCCTCTAACGAGTGAAACGACATGATAACTAATCTACCTTCTGGCTTCAAAACCGCTGGGGCTTGAGCTAAAAATTCTTCGATCACAGCAAGCTCTTGATTCACTTCAATCCGAATCGCCTGAAAGACCTGAGCGAAGTATTTAAACTCCCGGTGTTTAGGAGCTAATTTATTCAAAATTTCTTTAAATTCCTGCGTGGTCTCTAGGGCTTTTCTTGTACGGGCTTGAATAATAGCTTGGGCCAAAGTTCGGGCATTCTTCACTTCCCCATACATCCCTAATATTCGTTGCAATTCAGATGCTGAATAGCTATTTAATAATTCCGCAGCAGTCATCGATGCAGAGGGCCCCATTCTCATATCTAACGGTCCATCAAAGCGAATCGAAAAACCTCGCTCCGGAGCATCTAACTGAAAGGATGACACCCCAAAATCGGCCAAAATTCCATCCACCTCTTTCACCCGATGCAAGCGCAAATATTTCTCTAAGTGGCGAAAATTTGCCGTAATTAATGTTAAACGCTCATCATCGATTTTTTCAGCCTGTTCCCACGCATCTGGATCTTGATCAAAGGAGAACAATCTTCCTTCTGGTCCTAGTTTAGCTAGAATAGCTTTAGAATGTCCTCCACCTCCAAAGGTCACATCCACATACGTACCCGCTGGATCGATATGTAAACCATCGATGCATTCGTTCAACATGACGGAGGTATGGTAGGTGTTTTCGGACATATTTTTGGCTGAAAACAAAAATACAAATTATCCCTCGGCTATGCCACCGAATTACGAATTTGTAGCTGTTTTTTTTGTGACTAGTTTCGAACCCGTATCTTTGTCCGAACGCCTGTTGAATTCTTGTATGAAAAAGACCTTAATTGCACTCTTATTTGCCCCCTTATTGGGCCTTGCGCAAGTGCCTGTTTCAGGAATTTGGCGCGCTTCTATTGCGACGCATGGTGGCGGATTACCTATTAATTTTGAAATTAATCCGAGTTCAAAATCAGAAAATCTTGATATCAAGATCATCAATGGCGCTGAAAAATCAACGCTAGGCGACTCCTATTTCAGAGCGGATTCCTTAGTGGTTCCATTCGACCTTTATGATGCAGAATTGGTCTTTCGAGTGACAAAATCAACCGAAATGCAAGGCTATTTCGTCAAAAAAAGAAATGGCAAAACGGCTTATCGCATGGCAATTTCTGCACTTGCAGGCGAGGCAGACAGGTTTCTAAATTTAAAACCCTCCACTGTCAAGGTGAACGGCAAATGGATGGCAGACTTCTTTAGTGATGCCACAAACCACAGCCCTGGTGTAGGTGTATTCGAACAAATAGGAAACAAAGTGACTGGGACATTTTTACGTACTTCGGGCGATTACCGATTTTTACAAGGCAATGTAAGTGGTGACAGTTTATTCCTAAGCTATTTCGATGGTAGTGGTGTGAACATGCTACGAGCAAAAGTGAACGGCACTCGCTTTACTGGCCGATATACTTCTGGATTAAGTGGGGTAAGAACTGTAGAAGCGACGTTTAATTCAAATGCAGCCTTACCTGATTTGAAGAAATTAAGCTTCCTTAAACCAGGTTACGACCGAATCGATTTCAAATTACCTACTACGTCAGGTGAGCTAATTAGTTTGCAAGATGAGCGCTTCAAAAATAAAGTAGTCGTTATTGAATTAATGGGGTCTTGGTGTCCAAACTGTTTGGATGAGTCAAGGTATTTGTCTCCTTTTTACAAAAAATACAAAGACAAAGGCGTAGAGGTGATTGGTCTTTCCTTTGAAAATTCGGCAGACCTGGCGATTTCAGGTCCGAAAATAAATAACTTCCAAAAGAAAATTGGCATTAGTTATCCCCTCCTATTTGCAGGTACGGCAGAGGACAAAACGATTGCGCAAGTGCTACCTATGCTTAGTAAGATGAACGGCTATCCGACCACGTTTATCATTGATAAAAAGGGAATCGTTAGAGAGATTCATACCGGATTCTCGGGACCTGGAACTGGTAAATATTATGTGGATTGGATTTCTGAATTTGAGCATACCATTCAGAGCCTTTTAGCCGAGAAATAATGAGAATTCTCGCCCTTTTTTGTTTGATTTCACTAACAGTTCAGGCTGAAAAACCTTCCTTTAAAAAATGGTTGACGCCATTAGCTTTGGGAATTGCGAGTGGCATTACCTATAATCCATTTGCAAAGCAAATTCAATCAAACATAGTGGCGCCCGGGAAAGTAACGCAACTAGATGATTTCACCCAATATGGGCCGGCTATATTGCAAATAGGGGCTAAAGTAGGAGGCTATCAAAGTAAAAGTGAAGCTTTCGACCAGGCTGGAATATTCTTGTTAGGAACAGGTATCTATGTGGTAACTGTCCAAGGATTAAAAGCTTCCATTAAGGAAGCGAGACCGGATGGATCAGAAAAAACGTTTCCTTCAGGACATACCGCTACGGCTTTTTTCGGGGCTACTGTTTTAGCACACGAATTTCAAGATACTCATCCAGAACTTGTGATTGCAGGTTATACCTTAGCCACAGCAACTGGCGCGCTTCGTATTGCGAATAACAAACATTGGGTAACAGACGTGTTGTTGGGTTCCGCAATAGGCATCGCTTCAGCAGAATTAGCCTATATTTTATACCCGAAAGTGCGTCATCAATGGCAAAAACTGAATCGTTTTACCTTGACTCCTCAAGTAGCACCAGCGTATTATGGTGCGCGTATGACAGTTGGCTTTTAGTGCAATAGTAGATACAGACCAGCGCCTGCGAAATACCCCATTAAGGCAAGAAAGCCTATTTTTTTCAGGTACCAGCCAAATTCGATTTTCTCCATTCCCATCACGGCAACTCCGGCAGCAGATCCAATAATCAAGATACTTCCTCCCGTACCCGCACAGAATGCCAAGTATTCCCACATCTCATGATCCATGGGGAAATCAGCCAAGGAGTACATACCCATGGTGGCTGCCACTAGCGGTACATTATCTACTACCGCAGAGGCTAAACCAATAATAGTGACAATTAGGTTTTGGTTACCAAGTGACTGAGCTAACAAGTCTGAAAGCGCATGTAGATAGCCAAAAGATTCCAACCCGCCAATAGCCAATAAAATGCCTAGAAAAAAGAGAATACTGGAGGTATCGATTTTGGTCAACGCATATCCCACACTTAAGTGCTTTTTAGCTGCTTCGTCCTTTTCTGAATGCAATAGTTCAGACAAAATCCATACTAATCCTAGCGCTAACAAAATGCCCATATAGGGAGGAAGATGCGTCAAGGTTTTGAAAACGGGAACGCCTATAAGAGAACTTGCTCCTGCGAAAAGCATGATTTTGCCATCTCGCTCTTCTATCGAACTTAAGGCCTCAGAAGCTACCGGCTGACCAATGGCTTGATTTTTCAAGACAAAAGAAGCGATGAGTAGTGGAACAACTAGAGAGAATAAAGAAGGCAAGAACAAGCCTTGTATAATGCCGGTGGCCGATATTTGGCCTCCAATCCACAGCATCGTCGTCGTCACATCTCCAATGGGCGACCAGGCACCTCCTGCATTCGCGGCAATAACTACGATTCCGACAAAATACTGGCGTGTTTCCTTTTTGCTGATCAACTTCCGAAGCAAGGTGACCATCACAATCGCGGTGGTCAAATTGTCTAATACAGCGGACATAAAAAAGGTGATCAAACCCACTATCCATAGCAGTTTGACCACCTTATCTGTTTTAATTAATCTCGAAACAAAATAAAATCCTTGATGGGCATCGACTAATTCCACTAGCGTCATCGCACCTAACAAGAAGAACAAAATCTCTGAAGTAGAGGCTAGGTGATGACCTAATTCGGAGGCATCTCCTTTCGAAATCGCATAAACTGTCCATACTAAAACTCCCGTCAATAACGCGGAGGCTGTTTTATTTATCTTCAAAGGATGCTCGAAAGCAATAGCTAAATAGCCTACAAGGAAGATAAGTATGGACGCGATTCCCATCTTATTTTAATTTAGCCACGGCCGCTTTAATGCGATCGCAAGCTTCTACTAGTTGCTCATCCGCTGCAGCAGTTGAAATACGCATGCAATCAGGTGCCCCGAAACCTGAACCAGCGACGGTCGCCACAAAGGCGTCTGCTAATAACCAAGAACAGAAATCATCTGAATCGTTGATCACTGTAGTACCATCTGATTTACCGTAGTAATAAGAAATATCTGGGAAGGCATAGAATGCACCCTCTGGCATATTCACTTTAAATCCTGGGATCTCACGTAATTTTTCTACCACTAATTTACGACGGCGATCGTAGGCCGCTTTCATTTCGTAAGCGTGATCTAGAGTGCCGTTAAAGGCTGCTACTGCCGCCTTTTGGGCGATGGAGTTCGTGCCTGAAGTCACTTGACCTTGTAATTTTTCAATTCCGTCAGCGATCCATTTAGCTGCTGCGATAAATCCAATTCTCCAACCTGTCATCGCGTGACCTTTAGCCACCCCGTTTACCGTAATTACACGTTCTTTGATTTCTGGAATCGAACCAATCGAGAAATGACCTGCCTGTGTGAAGTTAATGTATTCGTAGATTTCGTCGGCTAAAACGAAAATATTTTCATGACGAGCTACCACATTCGCGATATCACGTAATTCTGATTCTGTGTAAACCGATCCAGTCGGGTTGTTAGGCGACGCGAACATCACCATCTTTGTTTTAGGCGTAATGGCCGCTTCAAATTGCTCCGGTGTTACTTTAAAGTTATTATCAAAAGCACCCTGAACGACTACCGTCGTACCTTCGGCTAATTTGACCATCTCAGAGTAAGAAACCCAGTAAGGAGCAAAAACAATTACTTCATCACCCGGGTTAATTAAGGCTGCAATCGCGTTCGCTAAGGAGTGTTTTGCACCCGTGCTTACGACGATGTTTTCGGAACCCCATTCCAAGTTGTTATCACGCTTTAATTTATTGGCGATTGCCATGCGCAAGTCTGGGTAACCTGCTACCGGCGAATACCCGTGAAAACCATCATCAATTGCCTTTTTTGCTGCCTCACAAATGTGAGCAGGTGTTTTAAAATCGGGCTCTCCTACGGAAAGACTGATTACTTTGTGACCTTGAGCTGCTAATTCGCGCGCTTTTTTCGTCATTCCTAAAGTGGATGATTCATCTAATGCTTGAATTCTTTGGGCTAATTGTGCTTGTGACATGGTAGTAAGATCAAATAATTGGGGAATGTTTTTAGTATATAAATCGGTTACAAAATTACTTTTTTGCAGACGGATAAGCTAATAAAATGTGTAAAAATTAGGCTGTAATTCCTTGTGCCAAAACGGCATAGGCTCCCTTCTTGTTCTTCATCAATTCATCGTGGGTGCCACGTTCAACGATTTCTCCTTTTTGAATCACTAAAATCTGATCCGCATGTTGAATAGTAGACAAGCGATGTGCAATGACTAAAACGGTGCGATTCTCCATCAAATAATTCAAAGCTTCTTGTACTAGTTTCTCAGATTCGTTATCGAGAGCGCTGGTAGCTTCATCTAAAATTAAAATGGGTGGATTTTTGAGAACGGCGCGAGCGATGGAGATGCGCTGTCTTTGGCCACCTGATAATTTAGAACCCCGATCTCCGATGACCGTTTCATATCCCTCTGGAATCGCTGCAATAAAATCATGGGCATTCGCAATCTTAGCCGCAGCTTTCACTTCTTCTAGCGAAGCTTCCGTTCCGAAGGCAATGTTGTTAAATATCGTATCATTAAATAAGACGGATTCCTGCGTCACAATCCCCATTAATCCTCTTAAGTCGTCCAAAGGGATGTTCTTCAAGTTCACTCCATCCAACGTAATTTTTCCTGCAGAAGCATCGTAGAAGCGGGGTAGCAAATCCGCAAGCGTGGACTTTCCTCCTCCAGAAGTCCCTACCAGCGCGATTGTTTTACCTTTAGGAATATCAAAACTAACTTTTTTAAGAATGGAACGGCCTTTCACGTATTCAAACCCAACACTTTCAAAGGAGATTTTATCTTTAAACTCTTTTACTGAGGTGATAGGTTCTTCCGCCACAATTTCTGAGGCTGTATCCAAGATTTCAATAATGCGATCAGCAGAAGCCATTCCACGTTGAATACCACTAAAAGCATCAGCGATAGACTTAGCAGGACGCATCACCTGAGAAAAAGTAGCAATGAAGGCAATAAAGGTGGAAGCTGACAATTCACCTTGTCCGCTGATAACCAGGCTACCACCGTACATTAAAATACCCGTCAGAACGAATACCCCTAATGTTTCAGAGGTAGGCGAGGTTAATTCTTGACGAAAAACCATCTTCAAAAGTGAATGTCTATACCGATCATTCCCAGATCTAAAACGGGCATCCATCATTCTCTCCGCCCGAAAAGCCTTCACCACGCGCATGGCGCCAAATGTCTCATCTAATAAACTAATTATTCCACTTAAATGCTGTTGCACCTCTCCAGCTGCGCGTCTTAATCTTCGCGAAATGGTAGCTATGACAGAACCTGAGAGCGGCAAGATAATCAACGAAAACAAGGTTAATTTGATGGACATACTGGCCAGAAAAATAAAGAACATGATTAAGGTAAATAGCTCTTTAAACGTGGCAATGAAGGCGCGACCTATACTATTTTCTACTTCTTGCACATCCGTGGTAAGCCGAGACATCAGGTTTCCTTTTTTCTGCTCAGTAAAATAGCTTAAATCTAAACGGATGGCTCTTTCAAAAACGGCTTGACGTAACGAGAAAATGGTATCCGCTTCAACCCTTTTGAGGACTCTTTGAGAGAAATAACGGAAAAAATTCGCCAAAATCACCGAAACCAAAATCGCCCCGCAGGCATATTGCAGTGCTCCAATTCGGCCAAAATTCTCCAAAGCACCATAAAAATAGTGATTGAACAAGAAAGAGAAATAAGAGGGGGTTAAAGAAAAAGCAGGTAGTACACGGTAAATCTGGAAATTCTCTGGTGCTGATTGGTCAAACAACACGTTCAGCAAAGGAATCAGCAAGGTAAAATTTAAGATGCCAAACAAACTTGCTAGCAAGGAAAATCCAAAGTATGGCAAAACATACTTACGGATTGAAACGGCATAGCTCAATAAACGAAAATATGTTTTCAATGCGGCTTTTTATCAAAATTTTGGTCAAATTACGACAATTTTCAGAAACTAATCCGAATGTCGCCTTTAATTTCCGTTGTAATGGCCACCTTTAATGGGGAAAAATACCTCCAAGAACAGGTCGACAGTTTACTTGCTCAAAACTATCCGAATTTAGAATTCATCTTTGTGGATGACGCTTCGACAGATCGCACGTGGGAACTACTTTCAAGCTATGCAGCTACGGATAAAAGAATTTTGCTCATCCAAAATAAGTTAAATCAAGGGTATCGAAAAACATTTGAAACGGGCATTTTAAAATCCCAAGGTGAATTTATTGCGCTTTCAGATCAAGATGATTACTGGCTTCCATCTAAGATCACTGAATTAGTTAACGTGATTGGGGATAATTCCTTAGTGTACTCCGACTCTGAACTCGTCGATAGTTCTGGAAATCTGATGGGTAAAAAAATGTCTGATCTTAAAAGACAAATTGCTTACAGTAGTCCATTAATGTACACTATAGGGGCTTGGGCTCCTGGACATAGTATGTTATTTCGAAAGGATCTTTTGTCCTTTGCTTTACCCGTAGTAGATTTTGTTACACATGATTATTTAATTGGATTTGCAGCTACGTGTGCTAATGGAATTGCCTATCTGCCTAAACCCTTGGTTCATTATAGACAACATGACACGAATACCATTGGAGCTAATTTAAATAAGACTTCCAAAAAATCTATTTCGAGAAAAGAGCGGAAAGACCTCATTATAGCTCGACTAAATTTGATTTATGAAAGATGTCCCGTGGGACAAAACAAAGAAGTTTTGAAAAAATTTGCCTCAGCATGTACAGGAACTTCCTTATTAAATAAGATTCAAAGATTTCAAATTTTATACACTAATCGCCAAACGATGTTAGCCTATAAAGGGAAATCTGACCTAGGAAATATACTGTATTGCTTTAAGCTACTTATTTCTGTTTTCTAAACGGAAGACTTAATCGGTAGTACAGATTCTTCAAATGCACGGTCAATGGAATCGAGCGTTGTACCAGCGGCCCATCGAATTTTTCTCCGCGTCTTAGATAGTATTTCGATAATGTAGACGAGGTCATCCCCCACTTGCGGATAAACTGGTAATAGCCCTTATTTTGCTTCACTCGTTTCACGGAAATAGACCCAAAATGGTAGACTCTACTCCGGGAAATTCCCTTAAATAAACGAACACCCACCTGCCAACATTTCATGGAGAAATCGGGATCGGAATACATTCCTGGCGAAAATTCATTTGAATAGCCCCCCACTTTATCCCAAAGCGAACGGTGGACCACATTAGGCGGCCAAGTCGCTCCATGCCAGTCTTCGAAAGGTAAAGAGTCGTAGGTTTCAAGTAATCTCGCTTCCTCGAAAGTGGTTAGTGACCGGCCATAATCTGCCTGAATGGAACAAGCGCTTTGGGCTTTCGGCTCGATAGCTGTGGCTGATAAAAAGAATTCCGTGTGCCCTATGTTTAGGATTTCCTCTTTCAGAAAACCATCCCAATTAGGCAAAACGTACATATCGTCATTTAAATACAGGAAATAATCCGCGTGCGCTAACTTGACCATGGCGTTCATTGCGTAGCAAACGCCCACATTTTCACCGCTATACGAAAAAGCAATATCCTTTTGTGATTCGACCCATTCTTTCGAACCGTCATTAGCTTCATTCAAATGCAAAATGATTTCAAATGAGGTAGTCGAATGTTTCCGGATGGCGGCGATGCATAATTGCAGGTAGGCTAAATTATTCCAGCTCGGAATGAGGATAGAAAAATAAGGGTTCTTAGGCGCTAGGGGAGCCGGAAAAAATTGAATCAACTCTTCCATTACAGCATTTGGTAATTTTTGTATTCACTTATCCGGTAACCCGTAAGGTCTTCAATTTTCTGCAAAATCTTCCGGCGCAAGGTCATTTTCTTCTCTAATTCGACTGGATCGAAATAGAAAGGCCAGTTCGAACGCGCCACTCGATCCGCCATTACGGCTGGATGCGTGCCTTCAAATCGGAACAAACGCTCCGCGTTACCGTAATCAAATTGGTAATCTGCAGGCACATTTTCTGTTAACCAGGCGTCATTATGGTAGAATTGCGTAAAGTTGCGCACCTTATTATTTAAGCCTTCAGGCGGCTTCACCCAGCCATAATGATTCACGTAAGCTGGAATTAATTTCACTTTCAGCTTCTTGCCCTCTTTTCTAAAACCCTGTGCATCCTTGTAAGATCGAACCCCCGGATGCATTTTCACCACCCGGATTTCTCTTCGATACCAACGCCTTGACACCGCCACATGCTGGTAGGAACCATAAAAATGGCGGTAATTAAAGAGCAGTCCCTCCACGTTTGCATCCGCTAAATTTACCTCCATCGCCGCTTTTACGATGGGCAAATCAGCCTCGTGCACGCATTCGTCACCTTGAATATAGAAAGCCCAATCTACGTCTTTCGAAATCATTTGAAGCGCTTTATTCGTTTCTAAGGCGAATGTAGAGCCTCCGTCACGTTTTGATTCATCCCAAACCGTCTCAATTATTTTGATTTTATCTGATGGAATCGATTGAATTAAGGCCAAAGTCTCATCTTCCGACTTCCCCACCGCCACCACAAACTCATCACAAATAGGCAGAATAGACAAAATGGCTTCTACGATAGCATAATCGTTCTTCACCGCATTTCTAATAAAGGTAAAGCCGGCTATTTTCATCGATCGTATTTTACTTGAATGCCGTGGTATTTTGTTTGCTCTACATAATCTTTTCGCAATGGATGTCCCACCCAGTCCTCTGGAAGCAATATTCTGCGTAAATCTGAATGTCCTGTAAAGTGGATACCAAATAAATCGAAGGCTTCCCGCTCGTGCCAATCGGCCGTTCTCCAGACTGATGTAACAGAGGATATGGTAGGTTTTGCTCGATCTAAAATCACTCGCAAATGCAAGGTGATGTGATTCGGGATGGAATATAAGGTATAAATAACCTCCATTTTACCCGCCTCTGGTCCTTGGTCGATGGCCGTTAAACAGGAAAGAGAATCAAAATAGGTGGCTGGATTTTTCCATAAGAACTCACAAACCGGCAAAATCTGCTCCGCAGGCAAAGTCAATCGACTCAATTCCTCTTCCCAGTGGGATTCAAAACCAAATTCTGCTTGCAAAAATGCTTGAATTGCTGATGGTTCCATCCTATTTGTTTAAGGCTTCTAATATGCGGATTGGAGCCACTAGGGTCTCCTGACTTATCTTTTGTTGCAATTTGATGATGCCGCCTAAAAGTGCTTCCGGACGCGGAGGGCAACCCGGAACGTAGACGTCTACCGGAATAATTTTATCTACTCCTTTCACTACATGGTAGCCGTGTTCCCAATAAGGTCCGCCACAATTCGCACAAGAACCCATGGAAATTACATAACGCGGTTCTGGCATTTGTTCATAGAGACGGCGAATGCGATCTGCCATTTTAAATGTCACGGTACCTGCCACAATCATCACGTCAGATTGACGTGGGGAAGGCCTAGGAAACACCCCAAAACGATCTAAATCGTACCCAGACGCAAAGGCTTGCATCATTTCAATCGCGCAACACGCTAAACCAAAGCTCATGGGCCAAAGTGAACTCGCCCGAGCCCAATTAAATAAATCCTCTACATTGCTTAGTACAAAGCCGTCGGATTCAAATTCTTGGTCTAAAAAACTCTTCATGTTTGGGGGTATTTTCGCAATCGTTCTGTAAATATACCTAAATTCACAAAATTTTTCGTGCATGTCAATGTTACCTTTTTTCGATACTGATTTAGCCAAACTTCGTGGGATGACTCCAGCGAAGCTTACGCTGCTACAGACCGAACTGGGGATGTTCACCTACGGTGATTTAATTCAATATTTTCCCTTCCGCTACGAAGACCGCACCGTTGTTCATCCCATCGCCACTATCACAGATGAGATGGATCATGCACAATTTGTGGGCCGGATTCGGTTCAAAGAGAAAATAGGCGCAGGCCACCGCCAACGCATCGTTGCTCAAGTGTGCGACGCGACAGGTTGTATTGAAATTGTTTGGTTTCAGGGCGTAAAGTGGCTCGAAAAGTCCTTGAATACGGGAGTCGACTACCTCTTTTATGGTAAGCCCACCAGCTTCAATGGCACGATTCAAATGACCCATCCAGAGATGGAGGTCTATAAAGGCGAACAAGCATCGGGGAAATATTTCCAACCAGTTTATCCGCTAACAGAGAAGCTGCGCAAGAAATACATCGATAGCAAGGCGATCGCCACCTTGCAAAAAAACTTATTAGAAATCGCGTTTCCCTACATTCGTGAAACTTTACCTTCAGAAGTCAATACGCAATTTAAGTTGATCTCGAAACAGGAGGCGCTTTACCATATTCATTTGCCCCAAAGCGAAAACTGGCTTCACCAAGCTCGGCGCCGACTGAAATTCGAGGAGCTTTTTTATAATCAACTGCGATTAATTAAGCAGAACCTAATTCGCAAGGTGGCATTCCCGGGCCAAATCTTTTCTTCCGCTGCTTTATTAACTAAGTTTTATCAAGAGCACCTGCCTTTCGAATTAACCAA
>CANLVU010000024.1 GCA_947494535.1 Cytophagaceae bacterium | reverse complement strand
GTACCCTATTCTTACGAGGTATTCTTCACGGAACGTTTATTCGCTCCAGAAAATCGCGTTTTTGCTGATTTTGTCCAAAACTTTGGCAACCCTAGCTTTCGCAAAAAGATCCTTTTCGTACTTGACAAAGGGGTTGCAGATATTCAGCCACAATTAACAGCTGAAATTGTCAGTTATTTTCAAGCACATTCTACAGCCGATTTAGCCCCAGAAATTCTGGTGCTTCCTGGTGGCGAAGTTTGCAAAAATGACCCTCGCTTTTACGAAGAAGTGATTCGCGCTTTGGACGAGCACGGAATCGATCGCCACTCGTTTGTAGCTTGCATTGGTGGTGGAGCCTTCTTAGATATGGCCGGTTATGCCGCTGCTATTTCCCATAGAGGCGTGAAATTCATCCGCATACCGACGACTGTATTATCCCAAAACGATTCTGGTGTAGGGGTTAAAAACAGCGTTAATTACCTAGGCAAGAAAAATTTCCTAGGTACGTTCGCGCCTCCCGTTGCCGTATTCAACGATTATTCGTTCTTAGAAAGTTTAGGTGAAAGAGATTGGCGTTCAGGTATTGCAGAAGCTGTTAAAGTCTCCTTAATTAAGGATATCAGCTTTTTTACCTGGTTAGAAGAAAATGCCGACGCAATGAATCAACGCAACAAGTCAGTAATGGTTGATCAGATTTACCGTTGTGCTTCGTTGCATATGGAGCACATCGCAAGTGGGGATCCTTTCGAGCAAGGCTCAGCAAGACCCTTGGATTTTGGCCACTGGGCGGCACATAAATTAGAATACTTAAGTGATTTCAAAATCCGTCACGGTGAAGCTGTGGCCATTGGAATTGCCTTAGATAGCGTCTATTCGCATTTGATTGGTCATTTGTCAAAAGAAGACGTAGATCGAATCATTCATTTATTGAAAAAACTAGGTTTTGCTATTTTCCACCCTGCTTTGGCAGAAAATGACAAAATCAACTTAACGAACGGATTAAATGAGTTCAGAGAACATTTAGGCGGACAATTGACCATTACATTGCTGGAACAAATAGGTAAAGGCGTGGAAGTGCACGAGATGGACTTCGGTCTCATCAAAAAATCAGTCGATTACTTAGAACAGATCGCCTAACATGAAAACGCCTTACGGACACCTGAGTTATTGCAGCAATATTCATACCGGAGAGATTTGGTCGGAACATTTTGCACAATTAAAACAGCACGTCCCTGCGGTGAAGGCACAAGTTTCGCCAGACCAGCCGATGGGTTTAGGGCTACGTTTTGCAAATCAAGCTAGTATTGATTTGCAAGATCCGGCAGAATTAAAGGCCTTACAATCGTGGTTAAGGGAACAGAATTTATACGTATTTACGCTGAATGGTTTCCCCTATGGAGGATTTCATAACACCATCGTAAAAGACCAAGTACATGCGCCAGATTGGACATCAACAGATCGAAGGGATTATACGATTAGACTAGCCCATATTTTAGCTGCACTATTAACCGAGAATGAGGGTGGAATTTCTACCTCTCCCCTGTCTTATAAATACTGGTGGAATTCAGAAAAAGAGCGCAGCCAAGCGATGCAAACATCGACGCAATATCTATTGGAAGTAGTCGATGCATTAGCTGAGATTGAGAAAAACACAGGTAAAACAATCCACATAGATATCGAACCTGAGCCAGATGGCCTGCTAAGCAATCACGGTGATTTTGTGGCTTGGTACGAGCAGGTATTATTGCCTTCAGGAAATCCAGAATTGATTCGAAAACACATCCAATTGTGCTTTGACATCTGCCATTATGGAGTGAGTTTTGATGTACCAGAGGCCAGTATTCAGGAGTTGAAGAATAAAAACATCCCCGTTGGAAAGATTCAAATCAGTTCTGCACTTCGGGTGGATTTAAGAACGCAAGAAGCAGAGAAGATGGCAGAATTACAGAAATACCAGGAACCCGTTTATTTGCACCAAGTAAAAGCTTTGCGTAAAGATGGTTCCTATCAAGAGTTCAAAGATTTAGATGAGGCTTTTGCGGCCAATCAGCCTTCGACTTACGATGAATGGCGGGTACATTTCCACGTTCCCTTATTTCTAGAGACCTACGGACTGTTAGGATCAACCCAAAAAGAAATCAGAGAAACACTGGCAATCCAAAAGGCAAGTCCGTTTACCAACCATTTGGAAATCGAAACCTATACCTGGGGCGTATTACCTCCAGCCTTCCAAGTACCGATGGCAGAATCCATTAGCCGGGAAATTAAAACCATCACAGACCTTTTAGGATGATGCAAAAGACAGCCGTTATCGATGTAGTGGGTCTCAGCGAAAGTGTTATTTCAGCGGAGTATACCCCCTTTTTGTATGCATATATCCAAAAGAAGCAGATTCAAAAAATCCAGCCTCCATTTCCGGCGGTAACGACTACCTCACAATCAGTTTATTTGACAGGTAAAAGTCCATCAGAACACGGCATTGTAGGTAATGGTTGGTATGATAAAACGGATTCGGAAGTAAAGTTTTGGAAACAATCGAATGCACTAGTAGGTGCAGAAAAAATCTGGGAGACGGCTAAGAAAAAGGATCCGAATTTTACCTGCGCGAAGATGTTCTGGTGGTATAATATGTATTCCTCAGCGGATTATTCAGTAACTCCTCGCCCTCAATACCATTCTGATGGGGTAAAGGCGCCAGATTGCTATTCGCACCCTGCCAGTCTACGTGATGAGTTACAAGCAAAATTAGGCACGTTTCCTTTGTTTAATTTTTGGGGGCCGAATGCGAATATTAAGTCCACCCAGTGGATTGCGGATGCGTCCATCTATGTGGATGAAAAATACGATCCTACGTTAAACCTGATATACCTGCCGCATTTAGACTATTGCCTGCAGAAGTTTGGGGTAGATTTACCGGCAATTGCGAAAGAATTAGGAGAAATAGATCGGGTTTTAGAACAGTTAATTACGTATTTCGAGGCCAAAAACACGGAGATCATTTTACTCTCGGAATATGGAATTAATGATGTCAATACGCCGATTCACCTGAATCGCGTGTTGCGCAAGGCGGGTAAAATAGCGATAAGAGAAGAACAAGGATTAGAATTACTAGATCCAGGTGCGAGTGAGGCTTTCGCCGTGTCTGACCATCAGATTGCCCATATCTATTGCAAGAACCCATCAGAAATAAGAGCCCTTTTCGAAAAGGTCCCTGGAATAGCGAAAATCCTCAGCGGAAAAGAACTAGAAGAATACCAGATAGCACACGAGCGTTGTGGGGATCTAGTTTTGGTCGCAGATTCTGACAAGTGGTTTACCTATTATTATTGGCTAGATGACGCAAAAGCTCCTGACTTCGCCCGCTGTGTGGACATCTTCAAGAAACCTGGCTACGACCCTGTCGAGATGTTTATGAATCCTAAAAATCCCTTTATAAAGCTCAGGGCGGCCTATAAATTAGCGCGTAAGCTCTTAGGATTCCGATACCGAATGGACGTAATTCCACTCGATGCAAGTTTGGTGAAAGGTTCACATGGAAGCCCATTTTGCAGTGAATCGTATTATCCGGTTTTTATTTCGTCGCAAAATATCAGCAAACAGATACCAGCAACCCAAGTATATCAATATATTTGGGAAACTATTTTTCCAAAATAACATGAAAAAGATTAGCACAATTTTTGCCTTCGTTGTAGCAATGATGGCATTCAGCACCCAAATCCATGCACAAGGAATGGATCCTCAAGCAATGATTCAACGTCAAATGGACAGAATGACCACCGAATTAAATCTAAATAAAGATCAGGTGGCTAAATTAGAACCTCTCATCGAAGCACGAATGAATAAGATGATGGAATTGCGTGAGCAAGGAATGGAGAGAGAAACAATGATGGCGGAGATGAAAAAGGTAAATGACGCTCAAGCAGAGCTAATCAAATCAATCCTTACTCCAGAGCAAATGGAGAAATACAAGGCAATGCAAAGTCAAACGCGTCAAGGTGGGCCGCCAAGAAATTAAAAAATTTGAGAGCATTCATAATTATAGGACTTTTCATTTCTTATACTAGCTTTTCTCAAACCCAAAACATTAGAGGTAGGCTGTTGGATAAACATATCCAACAGCCTATTTTTTTAGCGGATATATACCTTTCTCCTGGCAACCAAGTCGTTAAATCTGACTCATCAGGCTATTTCGCATTTTCACACCTTCCCTTAACTAGTTACCAAATAAGAGTTCGAGCACTAGGTTACGAAGAATTCAGCGTTCCTAAAATTGAACTCATCGCTGGAAAAGAAAGCTATTTAGCCATTGAACTAGAAGAGAAACCCATCTTTTTGCAAGAAGTGCGCGTTCAAGCAGAGAAGTCAAAAGAGGTCGCTAAAAATGAATTTACTTTAGTAAGTGCTCGACAATTCAGCCTTCTAGAAGCCCAGCGCTATGCGGGTGGATTTCAAGATCCTGCAAGAATGGCCCTAAATTTCGCGGGCGTCACAAATGCAGGCTCAGATCAAAATAATGAAATCATCATTCGAGGCAATTCACCCAAAGGCTTATTGTGGCGAATGGAAGGAATTGAAATACCTAATCCAAATCATTTCGGTGACGGCCAAGGTTCAACCAGCGGCATCATATCCATGATTAACTCCACCAGTTTAGCTAATTCCGACTTTATGTCTGGCGCCTTCCCGGCTGAATATGGAAATGCCTCATCGGGTGTTTTTGATTTAAGCTTACGAAGAGGAAATAACCAAAAGAAAGAATGGATGACTATGCTATCTGTTGTCGGATTAGACGTAGCTGGTGAAGGACCATTGGGGAATAAAGGGGGATCCTATCGAGTAGGTTTGCGGTATTCTACTTTGGAAATATTACTTAAATCCGGTTTAGTCAACATCAATACCGGGAATTTCAAACCCTCCTACCGGGATTTAAATTATTTAATTGAATTACCGACTAAAAAATCAGGCACCTTCACCTTATGGGGTATCGCAGGCGCAAATAATACGGAAGATATTAAAACGACCACGAGTGATTTTACGAATAGCCATGTAGTCGTAGGTGGACTATCGCATAAACTACCGGTTAAGAGTGGCCATATAAAAACGGTTTTGGCCTACATGACTGAATCCACAGATATTATTCAAGAGACTAGGTCGGTAACCACACGAGAGCAAACCTACCAATACCCTACCTGGCGCCTTAATTCCTATTATTTACATCGATTTAACTCCACCGCACAACTTAAAATAGGGATTAATGTGAGTCAATTAGGGTATAATCTGTACGAATTCCGGAATAAACTCATTTACTTAAACGAAAAGGACAATACGTTTTATTGGCAGCAATATATTCAATTTCATAAAAAATGGACCTCGCAATTGAGCATGACGGCTGGGATTCACCGCTATGAATTTGAGCTAAACAAGGCCCAAGGTTGGGAACCTCGCCTGTCTGTTTTATGGGAAACTAAATCGGGGGGACGTCTTGGACTCGGCTTAGGTGTACATTCTCGATTAGATCCCCTTTCCTTGTATTTCTATAAAAGATACACAGGTCAGAGCTCTAACCAGCCTAATTTGAACATTAAGCCAGCTGTATCGCTCCACCAAGTTGTTTCCTATGATCAAAGAATTGGGGAGAATACGCGCCTTAAACTTGAAGCCTACGTTCAGAATATCAGTCAAGCGCCCGTAGATTCTAATAGAAATAACCCTTTTTCCCTATTAAATTATAGTTCAGGAATTCCTACCCAAGTATTAGAAAATAGTGGAATAGGGGAAAACAAAGGTATTGAATTGACCCTCGAGCGTTTTTTAAGCAATGATTTTTACTATTTAATTACGGCGTCTGTATTTGACACTAAATACCAGGCGAAAAAAAACGTTTGGTATAATACGCAATTCAATAATAACTATGCAGCCAATGTGTTAGTTGGAAAAGATTTTCGCCAGAAATTTTCGGTGAATTTGAGGTATTTAATAAGAGGAGGTAATCGGTATACGCCCATCAATTTAACGGAATCCATTAAAAGGAATACGACCGTTTTAACTTCTAGTCAACTAATGCAAGCGCAATATCCTACTTTCCAAAGACTAGATCTTTCCATAGCCTATAAACTAAACCGGGCAAAACATACCTGGACCATCAGAGCAGACCTCCAAAATATCTTAGACATCGCTAATGTCATCGAAGAAAGATATGACTCAAATGCAAAAGCGCTTACCTACCGGTATGCGCTTCCACTGATCCCCATTCTGAGTACTAGAGTCGATTTCTAATTTATTTTCCTAAGACGATATTCACAATCCGTTTCGGAACCACAATCACTTTAGATGGCGTCTTACCCTCTAAATGTTTGCTCACTTGATCATTCGCTAATACAGCCGCCTCAATCTCAGCTGGCGTTGCCGTCACTGGGAAAGCAAGCGTTAACTTCACTTTACCATTAAATGAAATCGGGTAATTGAAATCATTCTCCTCTAAGAAAGCTGCATTAAATACCGGGAAAGTTGCATACGATATACCTCCCTCCTGCTCGCCTAAGGCAACCCACAATTCTTCTGCGATGTGCGGTGCATAAGGAGATAATAAGATCACTAATTCGCGTAGTACTGATTTCTTGTGACATTTTAAGGCCCCTAAATCGTTCACACAAATCATTAAGGTCGAAACAACTGTGTTGAAGGAGAAGCGATCTAAATCGTCTTGCACTTTGCGAATCGCGGTGTGCAATACTTTCAATTCTTCAGGAGTCGCAGGTGCGTCCACTAGCTTCGAGGTGTTGGTATTGTCATCAAAGAATAAACGCCAAACCTTGCGTAAGAAATTATGCGATCCTGAAATACTATTCGTATTCCAAGGTTTAAATTGCTCCAACGGTCCTAGGAACATCTCGTAGACACGAAGGGTGTCTGCGCCGTATTTGGCAATTAAATCATCCGGGTTAACGACATTAAACTTCGACTTCGACATCTTCTCTACTTCCCAACCGCACACATATTTGCCGTCTTCCAAAATAAATTCCGCGTCCGAAGGCACGTCATTTCGTGATTTTTTGAAGGCTTCTAGGTCTAAAACATCGTTTTCTACAATATTCACATCCACGTGAAGCGCTGCCACGTCATATTGATCTTTTAAGCCATGAGAAACAAAAGTGACTTTGGCTGAATCCTTTAAGCGATAAACGAAGTTCGAACGACCTTGAATCATTCCTTGATTGATCAATTTCTTCGCAAATTCCTCTTCCGGCACGTAGCCTAAATCTTTCAAGAATTTGTTCCAAAAACGAGAATACAACAAGTGACCCGTCGCGTGCTCCGATCCACCAATGTATAAATCCACCGCTTTCCAGTAGTTAATCGCCTCTTTCGAAGCGAATTCACCTGAATTCATAGCATCCATATAGCGGTACCAATACCATGACGATCCTGCCCAACCTGGCATAGTGGACCATTCGTAATCGTATTGTCCTTTGTATTTCCAATCTGACGCAGCGCGACCTAAAGGAGGTTCGCCTGTTTCTGTAGGAAGGTATTTATCAATTTTAGGTAACTCTAAAGGCAATTCAGTTTCCTCTATCAAATAAGGTAATAAATCGCCTGAGGCTGTTGGTTTGAAATAAACGGGAACAGGTTCTCCCCAGTAACGCTGACGGCTAAACACCGCATTGCGCATTCTGTATTGTACTTTTCCTTTTCCGATTCCGTTCTCTTCTAACCAAGCGATTAATGTATTCGTCGCATCCTTGTATCCCATTCCATTAATCATTCCTGAATTAATGTATTTCCCCTCTTTCGTAGGATCGGCTTGTTTTTCGATGTCTTTTTGACCATCTAAAATGGATGGAATAGGCAAATCAAAATGCTTGGCAAAATTCCAGTCACGCTGATCTCCGGAGGGTACCCCCATTACGGCACCCGTTCCATAACCGGCTAACACATAGTCTGCAAGGAACAAAGGAACGCGTTCTTGGTTCACTGGGTTAATCACATAGGTTCCTGTAAAAACTCCTGAAACGGTTTTTACTTCGGAGACGCGGTCCAGTTCCGAACGGGTTTTGGCCCAATTCACATATTCCTCCACCGCTTCTTTCTGAGCTGGTGTCGTCAAAGCTGAAACCCACTCGTGCTCTGGCGCTAACACCATAAAGGAAACGCCATAAATGGTGTCCACACGTGTAGTGAATACTTTTATTTTCTTATCAGAAACGTTTTCAATGGCAAATTCCACATCCGTTCCGATCGATTTTCCGATCCAGTTACGTTGCTGTTCCTTAAGGGAGTCTGCCCAATCCACTTCGTCCAATCCACGCAACAAGCGATCGGCATAGGCCGTAATGCGCATCGACCATTGGCGCATTTTCTTCTGCTCCACTGGGTAACCGCCACGTTCAGAAACACCATCCTTCACTTCGTCATTCGCTAAAACGGTCCCTAATTTAGGACACCAGTTCACGACTGAATCATCTAAATAGGCTAAACGGAAGCTTAATAAATAGGCATATTGATCGTCCGCAGACATCGCATTCCATTGCTCGGCGGTGATTCGAGAGACCTCTTCATCGCAAACGGCTTTTAATCCGATCGATCCTTTGGTCCCTAAAATAGCCTTCAAGGTTTCAATCGACTCTGCTTTATCTGTTTCTTGGTTATACCAAGAATTGAATAATTGCATGAAAATCCACTGTGTCCACTTGTAATAAGAGGCATCAGAAGTACGTACTTCCCTCGACCAATCGAAGGAGAAGCCCATATTCTTTAGTTGCTCGATGTAGCGCGTGATATTTTGTTCCGTCGTAATAGCCGGATGCTGACCCGTTTGGATCGCATATTGTTCTGCAGGTAGACCAAAAGAGTCGAAGCCCATCGGGTGCAACACCTCATGACCCTGCAAACGCTTGTAACGCGCCATAATATCAGAGGCAATATAACCTAGCGGGTGACCCACGTGTAATCCCGCTCCAGATGGATAAGGGAACATGTCTAAGACATAATATTTGGGCTTCGCTGGATTTACTTGTGCTTGAAAAGTTTTATTAGCTTCCCAAAAAGCTTGCCAAGTTTTCTCGATCTCTCTAAACTGATACTCTGAACGCATAAAATGTATTTATTGTAAACGGAGATGCAAATTAAGGCTTTTTTATCAAAAAATATTTACTCTACTTTGTTGGTAGATTAAGTAAAGTCTATTAGCTTTGTAGGGAATTAAAAAATCTATGCCTCCTAAAAGAAATTTTCCGAGTATTTTTAATGCCATCCAAACCATCTGGATGCGTGATCGTAGCATCACCGAAGTGATTATTCACATCAGTAATGCGCTGGCATTGATGATCGTGGGGCATCTATTATTCACGTACCTTACTGCAGAAAAAGTCATTGCCGTGTTTAATTCGGTCGATTCTTCCATTTTATATTATGTTCTGGGGGGATTTATTGCTCAAATGATCGATGGAGCGCTAGGCATGGCATACGGTGTAACAGCTACCACCTTTTTATTGTCGGTGGGTATTACCCCTGCTGCGGCTTCTGCTAGCGTTCACGCCTCTGAGGTGTTTACGTCCGGAGTTTCAGGATATATGCACTTGAAGTTTGGGAATGTGAATTCCAAATTATTTAGGACACTCGTAATCCCAGGTGTGATTGGAGCTATTTTAGGAGCTTATGTCTTATCGAGTTTAGAAGAGTATGCGGGGTACATTAAACCTATCGTTTCAGTATATACTTTATTCTTAGGTGCAATTATCATTCGAAAGGCATTAATCAAACGTCAAGAAAAACGTCAATTAAAGAGAGTCGGTTGGCTAGCTTTATTCGGTGGTTATTTAGATTCCGTAGGCGGAGGTGGCTGGGGACCGATCGTTTCTTCCACCTTAATTGCTTCAGGTCGTCATCCGAAATACACCATCGGCAGTGTGAATTTGACTGAATTCTTCGTTTCTCTTGCTTCGTCACTAACCTTTTTTGCGGTGATTGGCTTAGGCTACCTTCACGTAATCATCGGCTTGATCCTAGGCGGTGTGATTGCAGCTCCTATCGCAGCACGTTTAGCGAATAAGTTGCCGGTGAAATCCATGATGATTCTCGTGGGAATCGTCATTATCATCGTCAGTCTACGTCAGATTATCTTAGGGGTTCCAAAATTTTTATAGATATTTGCAGTCAATTGTCATAACAGGCTAATGATTGTCAACACGCAAACGCTTCTAGAAAAGTTTTTATCCTCCACCGGCGTATCTACAGATACCCGAAAAATCCAACCTGGAAATCTATTCTTTGCCTTAAAAGGACCTAATTTCAATGCAAACGCAATGGCAGCGGAAGCATTGGAGAAAGGTGCTCAATATGCTATCATTGATGATGCAGATTATTTAGCTGGAGAGCGCACTTTGCTGGTAGAAGACGGACTGTTAGCCTTGCAAAATTTGGCAACTGCCTACCGTCAAACCTTAACCATTCCAATCGTTGGCTTAACTGGCTCAAACGGAAAGACGACAACCAAGGAATTAATCTTCTCTGTTTTATCCCAAAAATACCATTGCTTCGCCACTTCCGGCAACCTGAACAACCACATCGGGGTTCCACTTTCAGTCTTATCGATTAAAAAAGAGCATGAAATTGCGGTGATCGAAATGGGAGCGAATAAGCAAGGAGACATCAAGGAATTAGTCGACATCGCTCAACCTACCCACGGTTTAATCACCAATATTGGGAAAGCCCATTTAGAGGGTTTTGGTGGAATCGAAGGGGTTCGTAAAGGGAAAGGGGAACTTTTTGACTTTTTACAAGCTTCTAAAGGGGTTACCTTTTTACCTCAACAAGCTGGAGCGATTCAAGAAATGTTCAGAGAAAGAGGAATGCAAAATGCTGTTTATACGAATGAGGCGATGCCAACTTCTTTAGTTGAGGCAAAACCGATGGTGCGCTATGCTGTTGAGTCTGGTCAGGTCATCGATTCACACTTACCTGGCATTTATAATTTTGAGAATATTCAACTAGCCATCGCCGTAGGTAAATACTTCGACTTAAGCGATGCGCAATGCAATACAGGAATAAGCACTTATATCCCAAATAATCACCGTTCACAGTTCATCAAAATAGGATCAAACCAAGTTTTGATGGATGCCTATAACGCCAATCCATCATCAATGTCAGCGGCCATTTCGCATTTCGCTGAGACAGAGGGTACTCCCAAACTAGTTATTTTAGGAGATATGTTTGAGTTAGGGGATTCTTCATTGGAAGAACATGCCGCACTTGGTCAACTAATTGCACCTTTAGGCTTCGAAAAAGTCTTATTAGTGGGCGAGCATATGCAACATGCCTTGATTCACCTACCATCTGCCTATTATTTCCCTGACAAATTTGGACTCCATATCTGGCTCCAAGACCATCCTATCGTAAACAGTTTTCTATTAGTTAAGGGCTCAAGAGGAATTCAACTGGAAAGTGTTTTAGCATTTCTAGAAAATTCCAAATAATTGCATTAAATTTGCACTTTAGTAAGAAAATACCTTTCAAAAAATACACACAATGGCATCACAACCAGGTACCTATGTACCATTCAAAGTTAAAGACATTGCATTAGCGGACTGGGGTCGCAAAGAAATTCAATTAGCAGAAGCAGAAATGCCAGGTTTGATGGCATTACGTACCGAATTCGGTGCTGCACAACCTTTAAAAGGTGCGCGTATCGCAGGTTGTCTTCACATGACCATCCAAACGGCGGTTTTAATCGAAACTTTAACTGCTTTGGGAGCTGATGTTACTTGGTCATCTTGTAACATTTTCTCTACACAAGATCACGCAGCAGCGGCTATCGCAGCAGCGGGAATTCCAGTTTATGCTTGGAAAGGCATGAATGAGGAAGAATTCAACTGGTGTATTGAGCAGACTTTATTCTTTGGAGAAGATCGTCAACCATTAAACATGATCTTGGATGATGGTGGTGATTTAACTAATATGGTTTTTGATGAGTATCCTGAGTTAATCGAAGGCATCAAAGGCTTATCAGAAGAAACAACGACAGGTGTTCACCGTCTATATGAGCGTATGAAGAATGGCACGTTATTCTTGCCAGCGATCAACGTAAATGACTCGGTAACGAAGTCTAAATTTGATAACAAATACGGTTGCAAAGAGTCATTAGTAGATGCTATTCGTCGTGCGACTGACTTAATGTTAGCGGGTAAAGTAGCGGTAGTAGCTGGTTACGGAGACGTAGGAAAAGGTTCTGCTGATTCATTACGTGGTGCTGGTTGCCGTGTGTTAGTGACTGAAATCGATCCAATTTGTGCTTTACAAGCGGCAATGGATGGCTACGAAGTAGTTCCAATGGACGAGGCAGCAACACGTGCTAACATCTTTGTGACAGCGACTGGTAACGTGAAAATTATTCGTGATCGTCACTTTAAAGCGATGAAGGACAAAGCAATCGTTTGTAACATCGGTCACTTCGATAACGAAATCGATATGGAGTGGTTGAATGGTAATTACGGTTCTACTAAAGATCAAATCAAACCACAGGTGGACATGTACACGATCGATGGCAAAAACGTAATCGTTTTAGCTGAAGGCCGTTTAGTGAACTTAGGTTGTGCGATGGGTCACCCATCCTTCGTGATGTCGAACTCATTCTGTAATCAAACGTTGGCTCAATTAGAGCTTTGGGCGAACGCAGCGAGCTACGAGAACAAAGTATACATTCTTCCTAAGCACTTAGATGAGAAAGTAGCCTTCTTGCACTTAGCACACATTGGTGCTAAATTAGAAAAACTAGAAAAAGAGCAGGCGGATTACATTGGTGTACCTCAAGCAGGGCCATACAAGCCAGAGCACTACAGATACTAGGATTTATTTCCTGTTAGGTTTTAAGATGCCGCGACTCTACGAGTCGCGGCATCTTTTTTTACCAGCTACTTGGTTATCTTAGTTTACGCCTAAAAAACTTGCTCCGATTAAATTACCTTTATCCCATAACTCACATCTAACCACTAATATCATGAAAAATTTGATGACAAATTTCCTCCAATTAGCACTACTTATCTGCCTGCTAGGACTTTCCTCTTGTTCATTAGACGCAGGGTCCATTATTGTCTTATCACAAAAGTATCCTCCTTATTAAATCCATCCATTGGAATAAAATAAATGCGGGAGAGGCTCTGCATTTTTCACTCAAAAACTGTAATTTTGCACAAAATAATAGCAAAGAAAATATGAAATTTGGTGTAGTAGTATTCCCAGGGTCCAATTGTGATGACGATACAGTCGGAGTCATTCAAAGTTTAGGCTATGAGGCAGTTAAACTTTGGCACAAAGAGACTGATCTACAAAACTGTGATTTCATTATCATTCCGGGTGGTTTCTCTTATGGAGATTACTTACGTTCTGGTGCTATTGCGCGCTTCTCCCCTATTATGGATCACGTTATCGAGCATGCTAAAAATGGCGGCTATTTAATGGGTATCTGTAATGGCTTTCAGGTTTTAGTAGAAGCGCATTTATTACCAGGTGTGTTATTAAGAAATAATTCTCAGAAATTCATTTCAAAGAATATCTACTTAAAGGCGGCAACGAACAATTCCTTGTTAACACAAGAATTAGATACCAACAAAGCCTATAAAATACCTATCGCACACGCAGAAGGACGTTACTTTACAGATGAGAAGACATTGGCTTCTTTAAAGGCAAATGACCAGATCTTATTCTATTATTGCGATGAGAATGACGAGGTAACAGAAGAGTCTAACCCGAATGGAAGTCTTTTAAACATCGCAGGTATTTGCAACGAAGGCAGAAATGTATTCGGAATGATGCCGCACCCGGAGAGAGCAGCTGATCCAGATTTGAATAATACGGATGGATTAGAAATTATGAAACAATTGATATTGCAAACAGTCTAAGCCAAATATAAAAAGGCCTCTCGAATGAGAGGCCTTTTTTAAATGCCATTAGGTAAGTAGATTAACGCAAATCGTTCACTTCTACACCTGGAAATGCTTTCTTATCGAAGGTGAATAACTTATCGTCTGCGTTTACCTTTGGATTTAATTTAGCGACTTTGAAATACTGTTTCTTTCCTGCTTTGTTAAGGATAGTCCATTCGTTTACGGAAAGATCTTTTGAATTGATTTTAAGGGTGATGCTCTTTATCTGGGTTCCTTTAGCTACCGGAGAAAGCTCTACTGTTGAAACGCCAGCAGATTCACCTTTTAAGGCAATCTTATAGGCCTTCTTGTCAAATGAATAGATTTTAGCGGGATTCAAATCACCTTCGGAAGGATCAAAGCTGGAAATGTTCACTTCATTAATTTCCTTAATGTAAGTAGCCACTTCTTTTCCATTATTGAAGATCTCCTGACCAGCTGTCTTTAAACGAAACTTTGTCCCCTTTACCGTGATAGAACCAGACATCGTGGCTGCTCCATCTGTTTGGTACGTAAAATTGGCTGAGAATGAGCCCATGGCCTTGTATTTCTTCTGCATCCCATCAATTAGACTTACTGCCTTATTTGATTGCGCAAATACGCTAAAACTCAAGCATAGTAATAATAGTCCTTTTTTCATCTTATAAATTTTTTAAAATCTCTTCTAATTCCGTATCTGATTTAACGAGTACTTCTCTAGCCTTTGAACCACCAAACGATCCCACGATTCCAACTGCCTCTAATTGATCAATCAAACGACCTGCGCGATTATAGCCTAGTTTCAACTTACGTTGTATGAGTGATGTACTACCTTGTTGGTGCATCACGACTAAGCGTGCCGCTTCATCAAAGAAGGAGTCGCGGTCACTTGGATCAAAATCCCCGCGATCTTGGCTACCCATTTCCTCTGAATCTGGCTCAGGCAATAGGTATGCTGACGAATAGCCTTGTTGGTTTCCAATGAAATCACAAATATCCTCTACTTCTGGAGTATCCACGAAAGCGCATTGCAAACGAATTACCTCAGATCCCATGGACAATAACATATCTCCCATACCCACTAACTGATCGGCTCCACTGGCGTCTAGGATCGTGCGGGAGTCAATTTTGGACATTACCTTAAATGAAAGACGCGCCGGGAAGTTTGCCTTGATGGTACCTGTAATCACGTTCACCGAAGGACGTTGGGTAGCCACGACTAAGTGTATACCGATGGCGCGCGCTAATTGAGCTAAACGCGCAATCGGATGTTCTACCTCTTTGCCTGCCGTTAACATTAAATCTGCTAACTCATCGATCACTAAAACGATGTATGGCATAAAGTCGTGCTCGTTAGGATTCAAGCGACGGTTAATGAACTTTTGGTTATACTCCTTAATATTGCGGCAACCTGCGTCCTTTAACTTATCATAACGCAAGTCCATCTCCTTACAAAGCGAATTTAACGTACTCACAACTTTCTTCGTGTCAGTAATAATCGCCTCTGCTGAATCGGGTAGGCAGGCTAAGAAGTGGCGTTCTAACTTATTGAAAAGGGACAATTCCACCTTCTTTGGATCCACTAAAACAAATTTCAAGGTCGCTGGATGCTTCTTGTAGATCAATGAAGTTAAAAGCATATTTAATCCTACTGACTTACCTTGACCTGTCGCACCTGCCATTAAGAGGTGAGGCATTTTGGCCAAATCAGCTACGAAAATTTCATTCGAAATCGTCTTTCCCAAAGTGATAGGAAGATCGTAGGTAGATTTTTGGAACTTCTCAGAACCGATTACGGCACGAACCGGAACCATCTCGCGGTTCTTATTCGCCACCTCGATACCGATGGTATCCTTTCCTGGCATTTGGCCGATAATACGAACGCCCATCGCTGCCAATGATAGCGATAAATCATCCTCTAACGAAGTAATTTTACTCACACGAACACCGGCTTTGGGAACGATTTCATATAGAGTAACCGTGGGCCCGATCGTCGCTTCAATCTTCTGAATTCCGATGCCGTAATTTAATAAAGTCTCTACAATCTTCTCCTTATTCGCCTTTAACTCATCCATCGTCACCTGCGATGTCTGGTTCTTTTGGTCGTATTCCTTTAATAAATCGATTGTAGGAAACTGGTATTTAGGCAAATCAGCGGTAGGATCATATAGGCCAAACTGCTCGACTAAATCATTTGCCTTCATCTCACGAGATATAGGTGTAGGTTCTTCCTCAATCACCTCATCCGCTACGTCTGCCACTTTATAGGTGAAGTCAAGGTCATCCTCTTTCTTTTCTTCTTCAACCAAAACAGGCTCAAGTAAAACCTCTTCAGGAACTTCTTCGACTACGGATGGAACTAACGGTCTAAATTCCTCTAAATCATCATTATCCACATGCACTGCTGGACCATCTTCATCAATGAACAAACTATCCTCTTCTTCTTCCTGTTCTTCGTCTGCCATAGGAACTGCCACTTTGGCTTTCTTCGGATTCAACTGATAGAACAACACCAGGAAGATAAATCCGCCAAACCCAATCACAAATATGGATAGGTAGCCTAATAATTGATATAATTTCTCATTGACAAAATACCCTACCCCTCCACCAATGGAATGCGGTAAGTCCAATGAGAACACAAAGAATCCAGCTAATAAACTAATCCACAAGATGTAGAATAGCACCTGCCAAGAAAGACGTTCTAAGGAGAATACCTCTTTTTTAAATCCTACTTTAAGCGCGGATAAATAGAATAATGGTATCAACAAGAACGTCGACCAGCCAAAAGTCTTGAACAAAAAGAAGTGCGCAATTTTTGCTCCTAAAAGACCCGCAAAGTTTTTAATTGGAATATCGGAACCTTTAATCGTGTCCACCACACCACGTTCTACTTCGCTTTGATCTGAAACACCTACAAAAAAACTAGATCCAAAAGAAACCAATAAAAGGGTACCTATTAGGAATAAAAACGCAGCTATGATTAATTGAAAGCGATATAGAACAGCGCCGTCCATTTTTCTTTTGGGCTTATCTTGCTCAAAATTAAGCTGTAAGGTGCTTGTAGGGTTACTAATCTTTTTTGCCATTGAAGGAACTAGGAGTTAATCTTATAAATTTCGCTTTTTTGATTCGATTTACAAAATCAAATTTAAAGTCCAGCAGCTAATATTTCTTGGTTAATTTCTTTAATCAAACCTGGGCCTTCATAGATGAAGCCAGAATAGATCTGAACTAAAGAGGCTCCTGCCTTTAATTTTTCTATAGCGTCTAAACCAGAATGAATTCCGCCTACCCCAATGATGGGGAACTGGCCGTTTGATTTTTGATGTAAATAAGCAACCACTTCAGTAGACCGTTGAGTTAAAGGCTTTCCGCTTAATCCACCCATCTCGCCTTTGTGAGAAGATTGTAGACCTTCTCGCGACAAAGTGGTATTCGTCGCAATCACACCTGCCAGACGAGTTTCTAACACAATTTCAATCACATCATCCAATTGATCATTGCTCAAATCCGGAGCAATTTTCAATAAAATTGGTTTCTGAACCGGCTTTAAAGCATTCAAATCCTGCAAAGTTTGCAGCAATTGTTTCAAAGGCTCTTTTTCCTGTAAGGCACGTAAATTAGGGGTATTAGGAGAACTGACATTCACTACAAAATAATCCACTACGTCGTATAAGGCCTCAAAACCTTGGCAATAATCATCATCCGCTAATTCATTAGGCGTTATTTTATTCTTACCTAAATTCCCTCCCACAATTATTTTTGATCTGCGTTTTTCCAAACGTGCTTTCATAGCGATTAAGCCGTCGTTATTAAACCCCATTCGGTTAATAATACCCTCATCTTCAATCAGGCGAAATAAGCGAGGCTTGGGATTACCCTCTTGAGCTTTAGGGGTTACCGTTCCTACTTCAATAAAGCCAAAACCCAGTTCTGCGAATTCATCCACCAATAAAGCATCTTTATCAAAGCCAGCCGCCAAGCCCACCGGATTAGGAAAATGTAGCCCAAAAACGGTTCTTTCTAATCGTTTATCCTCTATCTGAAATAAGGCTTTGAAGAGCAAAGACATCCCCGGAATACGTAAAGTGAAGCGAATCAAATCAGCCGCCAAGTAATGTGCGCGCTCCGGATTGAACAAAAAGAAAAGAGGTTTTATGAAAATTTGATAAAACATGTGGATTTTTTGAGCGAATTATTCTACAAAAATACAAAAAAGGACGGGTCGATGCCGCACTCTTAAAAAAAATCCTAATTTTAAGATATCAAGCATATTACTTCAATTTTATAGCCTATGTTAAGTCGTGTAGCCAATTCCATCTATTGGATGAATCGGTACATCGAGAGAGCGGACAATTATGCACGCTTTATTTCGGTGAACTTCAATCTTGCATTAGATTTACCCCCCAATGTAGCGGAACAATGGGAGCCCTTAATCGTAGCAACGGCGGACCATTATAATTTTTTCGAACACTATGCTGAGGCAAATCGAGAGAACGTGTTATACTACATGACTTTTGATGACAATAATCCCAATTCCATACTTTCCTGCTTATTTTCCGCACGTGAAAATGCAAGAACCATCCGAGAAAGTATTTCGAAAGAAATGTGGGAATACGTCAACCAAATCTATTGGAAAGTGAAGGACCGGGTAGAGGGCAGCAAAAGCTGGGAATTAGCCCGTTATCAAGGATTTCTTGAGGAAATTAAATCAGGAAGTCAGCTGTTTTATGGAATCGTAGATTCGACCATTACGCGCGGTGAAGGTTGGCATTTTGGACAGTTAGGAAAATTATTAGAGCGCGCTGATAAAACAACCCGTTTTTTAGATGTCAAATATTTCACACTGTTACCTAATGTGGAATCGGTTGGATCACCACTTGATCTCTTATTGTGGTCATCTGTATTGAAATCTGTTTCTGCCTATAACATGTTTCGTCAGCAATATAAAGTGGTCAATCCTACGAATATCGTGGAGTTTTTGATCTTAGACAAAGGATTTCCGCGCTCCGTGGTGCATTGCTTAACCGAAGCAGAACAATCACTCTATGCGATTTCAGGTACTTCTTTTGATCATGGCTATTCGAATTTAGCTGAGAAAAAGCTTTCTAAAATCCTATCTGAGGTGCAATTCACTGAAATCGAAGATATTTTAACAACCGGATTACACCAGTTTTTAGATGATTTCCAAACCTCCAACAACGACATTGGACAAACAATTCATAACACCTATTTTGACCTGAAGCCGGTCAACTAAACCCATCTTTTCAAATAAATAGTGTAATATTGCGCTCCCAATTGCCACCCATCCTTATATGACTTATTGTTTAGGAATTACTGTTAAAGAAGGACTTGTTGCCATTGCAGATACGCGTATCACGGCAGGCAACGAGGTATATTCGAATAAGAAAATCTCTATTCACGAGATTAATAATCATTCCCTTTTTATCATGACCGCAGGATTGCGCTCTGTGCGTGATAAAGCGGTTACGTATTTTAATCAAGCTATAGTGGACGAGGAGGAAAGCTACGATTATATGTTTCAGGCGGCAACTTCTTTTGGACAAAAACTAAAACAAGTAGCGGCAGAAGATCGCGAGACCCTAGAAAAAGAAGGGTATGCTTTTAATCTGCATGCCATCGTCGGTGGACAAATGCCAAAAGATGCAGAGCATAAGCTATTTCTCATTTTCCCTGAAGGCAATTGGATTGAAATTAACGATGGCTTAAAATACCAGATTATTGGTAATTCAAATTATGGAAAACCTTTATTAAATCGCAATTTAACCCATGAAACCTCCTTAAAAGAGGCCTTAAAAATGGGCTTCTTATCCTTCGATGCCACACAAGTTAGCGCTAATGATGTCGATTATCCCATCGATGTAGTTGTTTACGAAAAAGGCAGTTTCAAAGCGAAAGAGGTTCGACTCTATAAAGAGGACATGCAGGCCATTTCAGATGATTGGAATGAGGCATTACGTAAATCACTGGAAGGAATCGATGAAGATTGGATGAAAGAGTTAATTTCCCCTTCGAAATGATCGCGCGCATTCAGCATAAAATTCGGTATGATTACAGTGAATCGGTCACTTTAGACCCCCATGTCCTGTATTTGCATCCGCGTAAAAGTGCCCTTTTAACAGTTCAAGATTTCCAATTAGACATTCAACCTAGCCCAGTACAAGTATCTAAAAACCTGGATCCGGAAGGAAACATTCAAAATATTCTGTTTTTCAAAGAGCCCACCTCTTTTCTTGAAATCGAAATGAAGGCTACCGTGGATACGACTGAATTCAACCCGTTTGACTTCGTCTATTTCCCTTTTGAAAGCAAAACCTTACCCATTTCTTATTCCCGTTCCTATCAAAAAACACTCAGCCCTTATTTAGGTTTGGAAGGCGTAACGCCTCACGTGGAACAGATGGCCCGCCAAATCGCATCCGGCGTCCGTTACAGTACATCAGACTATCTTTCTGCACTAAACGAGTTCATATTTTCTAATTTTGCCTATGAGATTCGCGAGGAAGGAAATCCAAACACGCCGGAATTCACGATGATTAGCCGCAAGGGCTCTTGCCGCGATTATGCGGTATTATTTTCAGCCTTGTGCCGTGCGATGGGTCTAGCTACGCGATTTGTTTCTGGATACTACATTGGCGTTGCACCGGTAGACGTGCCTAATCAAACACATCATTTGCACGCTTGGGTGGAGGTTTATTTGCCAGGCGGTGGCTGGAGAGGCTATGATCCCACCCAGCACGAAGTGGTTTCTGGGAACCACATTCCTTTAGCCGCGTCTTGTTTGCCGGAGGAAATTACACCCGTTTACGGATCTTACAGAGGTTCTGCGAGCTCCCAATTAACTACTAACGTGTTTATTGAAAGAATTTAGCCAACTAATAATTGGGCCAAAAGATAATCAGCAATCAAAATCGCAATACAGGAATTCGTCACTGCTGCGGTACTCGCCGTTCCTACTTCATAAGCTCCACCTTTCGTATAGAATCCTTTAAAGGCTGAAATCGTTACGATTAAAAAGGCAAACACCACTGATTTCGTCAAGGCAAAAATCATGTAGTTCTCTTTGAATTGGAATTGTAGTCCTTTAATGTATTCTTGTGGAGAGATGGCTCCTGTTAACCATCCCGCTAAATACCCGCCATAAATAGCTAAAAAGCAAGCCAAGGTAACTAGCATGGGAAATGTAATAATCGCTGCAATGATTTTAGGTAATACTAAATAAGAACGAGAGTTAATCCCCATCACCTCTAGTGCATCAATTTGTTCCGTAATGCGCATGGTCCCTAATTGACCTGCGATATTAGAACCGATTTTACCCGCTAATACGACGCAGGTAATGGTAGGACCCATTTCCAAAATCGTTGTATCGCGCACAATTAAACTGATAATATACTGTGGGACAAAAGGGTTATCCATGTTAGCCGCTGTCTGAACACAAGTCACAGCACCTAAGAACGAGGAGACGATGGCCACGATCATAATCGAATTAATACCGATGTCCACGCATTCTTGAAATGTCAAGGCGAGATAAACCCGAAATTTTTCTGGATTTGTAAAAAGCTTACCCAGGAAGATTAAATATTTGCCTAATTTTGACATCTGATTGGTATATTACACATCGATAATAGTCAAAGATAATGAACAAAACGGTTATAATTAGTGGGGGCAGCCAAGGAATTGGCAAAGCTTTGGTGAAAAAATTCCTTTTGGAAGGATTTACCGTCTATACGTGTTCGCGAACAGGCGAGAAATTGAAGGCCCTTTCTTCTGAATTCAATTCGAACGCCTTGCATACGTTTGTTGCAGATTTGAGCGTGAAAGCGGAATGTCAAGAATTCGCAAAATGGGTTTTGGGCCAAACAAAATCCATCGATGTACTAATCAACAATGCCGGCTTTTTTATGCCAGGTCAAATCCAGAACGAAGAGGATGGCGTTTTAGAACGGCAAATCGAAGCTAATTTATACAGCGCGTATCATTTAACACGCGCCATTTTACCTACTTTTCAGGCCCAAAAATCAGGCCACATTTTCACCATCTGCTCTACTGCGTCTATTACGGCCTATACTGCCGGTGGATCTTATTGCATCAGCAAGTTTGCCTTGTTAGGTTTCACTAAAGTTTTGCGTGAGGAAACAAAGTTGCAAGGCATCAAAGTGACCGCTATATTACCAGGGGCTACATTAACGCCGGCTTGGGATGGAGTGGAATTGCCTGAATCGCGGTTTATACCCGCAGACGATGTGGCATCTACGATTTATTCGGCTTATACGATGAGTCCGTCTACGGTTTTGGAAGAAATACTCATCAGACCACAATTAGGGGACATCGAACTATGAGACCCTGGGATAAATACAGCATCACGGAATTACCCGAAATAGCGTCTAGCCTCATTCGCGAGACGAAAGACTACCCCAATGTGTGGTTGTTTCGCGGGGAAATGGGTGCTGGCAAAACCACTTTAATTAAAGAGATTTGTCATCAATTAGGAGTGGCACAATCCGTCCAAAGCCCTACCTTTTCACTGGTGAATGAATATGTGGATGGCAAAGGCAATCCCGTATACCATTTTGATTTATACCGATTGAAGAATGCACAAGAGGCTTTCGACATCGGATTAGAAGAATATTTAGACTCTGGACACTTGTGTCTAGTGGAGTGGCCGGAACAGGCAGAGGAGTTTTGGACCTTTGAACATCTGGAACTAAACGTGTCCCACGTCGATGACGCGCACCGTAAATTAGAAGTTGTATGGCGAAGATATTAGAGCACAATCCCTTTCAGGACTTACTTTCTAAGCAAGGAATCGCACCTTTAGAGGCGATGGCTTGGACGAAGCAAAATGCCCAAAGCATCCGCATCAGTCTCCCTAAGGAATCTGATCTGAACGAAAACCGCATTTCTTTGAGCCCACAAGCCGTTGCCCTATTAACCAATAATGGCCACGAAATTGTGATCGAAAAAGGCGCGGGAGAACGAGCAGGTTTCAGCGATTCTGACTATTTATTAGCCGGAGCAAGTGTGAGCGAGGATGTGGCGATGATTTGGCAAAGTGCGTTGACCTTAAAGATCACTCCTCCTACGATCGCCGAAATCGCGCGCATGAAGGAAGGCCAAGCCTTTATTTCAAGTGCCTCTTACCAGCATTTATCGTCTGAATTAATCGATGCGATTAATGCCAAAAAACTGTTGGCCATCGGCCTGGAATTCGTCGAAGACAATGGCGGTGGCTTCCCATTCATTAAAATCATGGCCGAAATTGCTGGACAGTTGATTTTGCCTATTGCCACCGATTTGATTCAAAAGAAAAAAGGATTGCTTTTAGGACATGTCACAGGAGTTCCTCCATGTAAAATGGTGCTTTTGGGTTCGGGTCAGGTGGTGGAGCAGGTGGCGCGAGCGGCAGCGAGCGCAGGCATTCAGTTCCAAGTATTCGATAAAGATATTTATAAATTACAACGCCTAAAAGCAGCGCTCGGATTCCCCATCGTCACGCAGGTGATTGATTCGGAAAATCTGGCCAAAGCTTTGCAAGAAGCCCAAATCATCGTAGGTGCCTTGCGCTCAGACAGCGGAATAACTCCTTGTATTGTGACCGAAGAAATGGTTAGTAAACTGAATCCTGGAACGCTGATTTTGGATGTTTGTATCGACCAAGGTGGCTGTTTTGAGACATCTGAACCGTGTACCATTCAAAAACCAACATTCGAAAAATACGGCGTCACCCATTTCTGTGTACCCAATATTCCATCCCTTGTGGCTCACACAGCTAGTTTAGCGATGAGCAACCTGATGACGTCCTTCATCTTGAAGGCGGGGAAGACCGGGGGTGTGGAAGAAATGCTTTGGCAAGGAAAATCCTTCATGAAAGGGGTATTCTGCTACCGAGGCTTCGTAACGCAACCGAGCACCGGAAAATTGTTCCATAAACCGGTCAAAGACATCCAATTATTATTACTAAGTAAGAGTTAAATCATGATCGAAGATTACACAGCCCTGTCAAACGCACCTAATTCCCCAGACTTAAACGGGAAATATTTAGGACTCATCTCCTCCGATTTCATCAAAGTCGCTGATGCCCTAAAAGAAGCGTCCTACCAAATCAAAAAACGTGGATTCTCCGATTTCCCCATCTTCGTGACCTCTCAACGCCCCATCGAAATCGGCCAAAAACTAATCGGCGTAGGCGAATTGAACGAAAACAAATGGAACTACCACGCTTCCATGATGGAAGAATTTGTGCAACGCAAACTGATCGCAGAAGAAAACATGGAGCTCTTCGTCCAAAACTTTAGAGACATCGAAGAATACGCATGTCTCTTTGTGGTCGATGGACAGTTTACGAATTTTGTGTTTATTCCTTTTCCGGAGGAAGGTTCGGAGATTAGAGAGTAGAGATTATAGAGTAGAGATTATAGAGTAAAGATTATAGAGTAGAGAGTAGAGAGAGGAGATATTTTATCTCTACTCTATACTCTATAATCTCTTATCTAATTTGGAAAAAGGATGAAAATCCTGCACCATCTGCGTCAAATACGCCCGATCCAAGTGGGTATAAATCTCTGTCGTTAAGATCGATTCATGGCCCAGCATCTCTTGAACGGCGCGCAAGTCTGCCCCACCCTCGATTAAATGCGTGGCGAATGAATGACGAAAAGTATGTGGACTGATCACTTTCGTAATACCGGCTTTCGCAGCAAGGTCTTTGCAAATCAAGAAAACCATTACGCGACTTAAGCCTGAACCACGGCGATTTAGGAAAACTAAATGGGTGGCATCTTTTTTGACGGGTACGGAGGGTCTCACCGATTCCAGATACAAATTCAAATACTTGAATGCATCGCGGCCCGCTGGGACTAGGCGCTCTTTGTCGCCCTTTCCGCGGACTTTGATGAAGCCTTGATCTTCGTAGATATCTTCTCTTTTTAGGCCTATTAATTCCGAAACACGCAATCCGGCTCCGTACAAGAATTCTAGCATAGCGCGGTTTCGAACGCCTTCCGGACTTGACAGATCTGCTTGATCAAGAATAGCTGTGATCTCGTCGAAGGAAAGGGTATCGGGCAATTTTAGACCCATTTGGGGATTTTTCACGTGGACGGTGGGGTCCGCTTTTAGGGTTCCATCGAAAACGAGAAATTGAAAAAAGGCGCGAATTCCAGAAAGGGTGCGTGATTGGGTACTAGCTTCGATGCCTAAGGAATGTAGGTCTTTTAAGAAGGCCAAAATATGGGATTCGTCTACTTGGTTTATTGCCACTGGTGAAACAGCCAAATAGGTTTCCAGTTTTTGTATATCCCGTAAATAGGCTTCGTGGGAGTGCTTGGATAAGCCGCGCTCAATTTTCAGGTAATCTCCAAAAGATTGGATTTCTGTCTCCCACATATACAAATTGTTGTATGAATCCCGTAAATTTAAAGTAATTACGTATTTTTACACCGAATGTTCCCTTTTAAAATATGGTAAGAAAGAAAATATTAATCCTGAATGGTCCTAATCTGAACTTATTAGGCACGCGTGAACCAGAAATTTATGGGGCACAGACGTTCGAGCAGTTTTTGGAAATCTTACAAGATAAATTTGGGGAGCAATTAGATATCTCCTATTTTCAATCTAACGAAGAAGGAGCACTCATCAATAAATTACACGAAGTAGGGTTCAGCTATGATGGTATTTTATTCAATGCAGGCGGATATACGCACACTTCAGTGGCTTTAGGCGATGCCGTAGCATCTATCAAAACACCGGTTATTGAGATTCACATTTCGAATGTACATGCGCGGGAGGATTTCCGCCACCACAGTTATTTAAGCCCTAAGGCAAAGGGAATTATTGTAGGTTTTGGCCTTCGTGGTTACGAGTTAGGCCTTTATTCCTTTATTTAACCCATGTTATCCTTCTACCCTGGCCCCTCTAAGGTTCATCCAGAGGCCCTTGGATACATTCAAGAGGCTTTTGAGCAGGGTATAGTCAGCATCAATCATAGAAGTGAGCGATTCGAAAAGCTACTCGAAGATACTTTTGAAGTGCTTCATCAGAAATGGAATATCCCTTCAAATTATACCATCTATTTCGTTTCTTCCGCAACTGAGGCCTGGGAAATCGTCATTCAGTCCCTCGTTAGAAAAAAGTCAACCCACCTGTACAATGGCGCTTTTGGTAAAAAATGGGCTCATTATGCAGCATCCGTTGCGGAATCATTTGAATTCTCCATCGACCAAAGCCTTGCAGAAATTGCACAGCAAATAGGACCTGTTCAGGGAGACACCTTATGTCTTGTCCAAAGTGAAACTTCGAATGGCACAGGTCAAAAAATACGGCGTGCAGACTATCAACTAGCAGATGATGCTCTTGTTGCTGTGGATGCCACTTCCTCGATGGGCGGAATTGAATTACCCTGGAATGAAGCAGATGTTTGGTTAGCTTCGGTACAGAAATGCATTGGAATTCCAGCAGGTATGGGTCTGATGATCTGCTCTCCTAAAGCTTTAGCTCGGGCAAAAGAATTAGATCGGATGACACATTATAATGACGTGTTGTTTTTAGAAGAAAATAGACGACATTTCCAAACGCAAATGACACCAAATGTGTTGAGCATTTACCTCATTTATCGTTTGACTCAGCAGCTTCCTTCATTATCAGAAATACATCGGGCGACTTTGGCTAAAATGAAAATATGGACAGATTTCTGGGATAATGAAACGGAGT
>CANLVU010000023.1 GCA_947494535.1 Cytophagaceae bacterium | reverse complement strand
CTAGAATCCTGACCTGCGAAAGACTGGCCATTGGATTGCGGAGACAATCTAGTGAAGTCGTTAATACTTCTTGAGATAGTCGGAAGCTTACTTAGCGTTCTGTTGTCGATCGCCGTGCTAGCACCTGTACGCTCGCTAGAGAATAGGCTGTTTTGATTAGCACTAACTACTACTTCAGAAAGCACTTTTCCGTCTTCTTTCAGTGTGATGTTCAAGTTAGAGAACGTTCCAAGAGAAAGGTTCAACCCGTCGATTTCTTTCGTAGAAAATCCTATGAAAGAAGCCGCTACTTTGTAGGGACCTCCCACACGCATACCTGGAATGGAATACTTACCCTCCGTGTTAGATACAGCACCGTAGCGCGTTCCTGAAGGAAGGTGAGTAACTACAACGCTTGCACCTAGAAGTGGTTGTCCGTTAGCTTCAGTTATAGTTCCGGTGATACCGGAAGTAGTAACTCCCTGAGACATTGCTGTACTTACACTCATTAAGAGTACAAACAGGGCAAGCAAATTCTTGAGTAAATTTAGCTTCATAATTTTTGATTTGATAAAGTTTGATTTGTAATTAAAAAATAATCTCAAAGGTATACTTGATTTAATCCGGGAACTAAATGATTGAATTATTTTTCAAACAACAAATTTTATAATTTTTAATGAAAACATAACATAGCTATCAACTATTTTTTTGAAATTTTTATTTTTCGGCCAAATTTTGGCTTTTTTATATGCCTTTTACAGGTACACCTATTCTTTAAATTTGCTTGTTTTATCCCCAAAAAATAAAATTTTACCTATTTTATATTAATAATTCATTATTTAAATCGGAACAGGAACTCTAAATAGCTAAAACTCCTTAAAGTTCAATTTTTGAGAATTTTTTTCATAAAAAGTATAGAAAGTTATCATTTTCCTTTAAATTTCGAAAAATTGGATTGAATTCAAGTTTATTTTAAAACCATATTAACATTTTACTAAATTCAGAATATGAAAAATTTTACCAGAAAAATCTGGAGTTCAGTGCTTTCAGTGGTTGTATTCCTTTTACTAGGATCTACTGTTTCACTTGCTCAGACTACCATCTCAGGTACAGTCACGGATGCAAACACGAAGGAAACTTTACTAGGGGTGAACATCCAAGTTAAAGGAAAAGTAACTGGAACAATTTCAGACCTAACAGGTAAGTATTCCTTGAAAGTTAACCAAGAGGCTCCATTTACGTTAGTTTTCTCTATGGTAGGTTTCGGAACGAAAGAAGTCGAAATCACAAGAGGAATGTCTTCTCTTTCAGTTGAATTAGCTGAAACCTCAGTTTTAGGACAAGACGTCGTGGTTTCTGCCTCAAGAGTGGAAGAAAGTATCCTTAGATCTCCAGTCTCTGTTGAAAAAATGAATATCCTTGCCATTCGCAATGTCCCTCAAGCTAGCTTCTACGATGCTTTAAATAACTTGAAAGGAGTAGAAATGAGCACACAGTCTTTGACCTTCAAATCATTTAATACGAGAGGCTTCAATGCGAACGGTAACGTGAGAACGGTACAACTGATTGATGGTATGGATAACCAAGCTCCAGGTCTGAATTTCTCTGTGGGTAACATTGTAGGTATTCCAGAATTGGATTTGGAAAGCGTTGAATTACTTCCAGGAGCAGCTTCTGCACTTTATGGACCTAACGCAATCAATGGTATCCTTTTAATGAATTCTAAAAGTCCATTTTTATACCAAGGACTTTCTGTGAATGTAAGATCTGGCTTGATGGATCAAAAAGATAGAACCACTGCACAAACAGGTTTCTATGACTTCAGTGCTAGATATGCTAAAGCATTCAATAATAAGGTTGCCGTTAAAGTAAACTTTTCTTATTTAAAAGCAGATGATTGGCAAGCAAACGATTTCAGAGACCAGTCTTTATTAAATGGTAATAGAATCGCAAGTGGCACACGTAGTGGTAATCCAGGATACAATGGAGTTAACGTTTATGGTGATGAAACTAACGTTAATATGTTCTCTACTGCTCAGAGTATGATTGCTGCAGGTGCTTTACCAGCTGCAGTCCTTCCTTTGATTCCACAAACAGCCATTTCAAGAACTGGATATAGAGAATCTGATTTAGCCGATTATGGTACTAAATCATTGAAGTTTAATGCAGCGCTTCATTATCGTATCAATGACCGTGTGGAAGCTATCATCCAAGGTAATTATGGTTTCGGAACTACAGTATATACAGGTGCGGATCGTTACTCCATCGCTAACTTCCAATTAAGTCAAATCAAAGCAGAATTGAAAGGTGCTAACTGGTTCTTGAGAGCTTACACTACTCAAGAACGTTCTGGTGATGCATTTGCTGTAGGTATTGCCGCACAAGGTATTAACGAAGCATGGAAACCGAGTACTCTTTGGTTCCCTCAGTACGTAGGCGCATTTGCTCAAGCTAGAGCGGGTGGGATGAGCGAGATTTTAGCTCACAACGCAGCGAGAACATTTGCTGATCAAGGTAGATTATTGCCTGGAACTCCAGAATTTGAAGCTGCAAAAAATAATGTTGTAAATCTTCCTATTCCAGGTAATGCAACAGGCGTAGGCGCTAAATTTGTGGACAAAACTAATTTGTATCACGTAGAGGGTTCTTACCAAGTTAAAGAAATCAAATGGGCCGATTTTGTAGTAGGCGCAAACTTTAGAGTTTTTGAATTAAATTCTGATAAGACTCTTTTTGCTACTGATGATAATGGTAAAGAATTCACTAACAACGAGCACGGTGCTTATATTCAAGGGGCAAAGTCTCTATTCAATGATAAGCTTAGATTAACCGCTTCTGCTCGTTACGATAAGAAAGAAAGATTTAAAGGTCAAGTATCTCCACGTGTATCCGCTGTCTATACAGAAGGAACACACAACTTTAGAGCTTCTTTCCAAACTGGATTCCGTATGCCTACGACCCAAGATCTATTCATTGACTTGGTAACTCCTCAGGCACGTTTAATCGGTGGTTTACCTTTCTTTAGAGATCGTTACAAGTTTGCTACTAACCCAGCCTACACGCTGGCTACAGTAACTAAATTTGGTGGCGCTGTTTTATCTGCCACTCAGCCTTCTTCACCAGTTTATCAAGCTTCTATTGCGCAAGCTACTCAATTAGCCATCACACAAGCTACTAGTATCATTACTGCGCAAGTACTTGCCGGAACCCTTCCAGCAGCTCAGGCTCCAGCAGCTATCGCCGCTTTGGTACCTACTATCGTACCGACAATTGCTGCCCAATTAGTCCCTGCAAATGCGGCAGCGGCAAATCAAGCATTATTGGTGCCATTCAAAGCAGAAGAGTTTAAACCAGAAATTGTTAAATCTTACGAGCTAGGTTACAAGGGATTGTTCGCCAACAAACTATTGGTTGATGCTTATGGTTATTTCAATAGCTTTGAAAACTTCATTGGAGGTCAAGTATTGGTACAGGACAAAAACTACATCGCAACTAGCCCTGCTTCTACTCTAGGTCTTAACCTATTGAATTCAAGTACAAGAAGTATCTACTCATTGCCTGTTAATAGAACGGAGACTATCGAATCTTATGGATGGGCATTAGGATTGGATTACCGTTTACCTAAAAACTACACTATTGGAGGTAACGTTTCTTACAATAAACTTCGGGACTTAGAAAAGTTGACGGCAACTGGTTTCCAACCTTCTTTCAACACTCCTGAGTACCGCTATGTATTGAACTTCGCAAACCGTGAGATTGTAAAGAACATTGGTTTCTCTATGTCTTACAGATGGCAGGGTGAATTTACTTGGCAGTCTTCCTTCGTAAATGCAGATGTATCTACGTTCCAATTATCTAAGATGCCTGCATTCGGAACTTTCGATGCGCAAGTGAGCTTAAAAATGAAAGCATTGAAGTCTAACATGAAAATTGGAGGATCTAACTTATTCAATGATGGATACAGACAAGCATGGGGTAACCCTACTGTAGGTACTATGTACTATGTGAGCTTAACTTTTGATGAGTTCTTGAACTAATTTACCTAAATAGTTCCCTTAAAAAGGCCATCCAAAAATTTTGGATGGCCTTTTTTTTCGGGCTCTTTACCCAATAGCCCCCTACTGAAACGCTTCCCTCCTTTGAAATCAACAGCCTTATAGTGCTGATTTGACAAGAAGTAATTTTGAGAATAATTGAAACTAAGAAAGGGATATTTAGATCAATAGGTTTTACCTAAGTAGTCTATGTTAAGCCTACGTTAAATAATGTTAAAAAAAATATACGTTAATGTAGAAATCAATGAAAAAAACTTTTAACTTGCACCGAATCAACAGTCCATTGTTTCGATTTAAACGCATTATCCTTCAACGAGTTAGTGCATTTGAGATGAATAACTCAAAATTATAAAGAGTTAAGCGTACCAAGATTTCGAAAAAATGGGCCATAAACAAAATTTAAAGAATATGAGGAAAATTTTACTCCTAGGTCTCACACTGCTTATGGCTAATGCAATTGCGTTTGCTCAAGGGCGTGTGATTACCGGTACAGTTACTTCTGTAGAAAATCAAACGGGTGTGCCAGGTGCATCAGTTCTCGTAAAAGGGACTCAAACCGGTGTTAGTACCGATTTGAATGGTAAGTATACCATAAACGTTCCCGCTGGAAAAAATGTATTAGTCTTCAGATTTGTGGGACTAATTTCTCAAGAGGTGAACGTTGGAAACCGATCCATCATCAATGTGGGTTTGGAAACTGATAACACAGCCTTGAATGAGGTGGTCGTAACAGGATACGGTACGCAAACGAAACGTGAAGTGACGGGTGCAGTATCTTCTGTTAAAGGATCTTCTATTCAAAACCTACCTTTACAATCTTTTGACCGTGCCCTTCAAGGACGTGCGTCAGGGGTACAAGTTAGATCGTCTAACGGTCTTCCAGGTGGTTCGGTAAATATCCGTATTCGTGGTGTGGGCTCTATTACTGCAGGTAATGAACCCTTATTTATCGTGGATGGTGTTCAGTTAAATAACACCTCTAACGCGTCATTTACCCAATCTAACCCACTTGCCTTCTTGAACCCGAATGATATCGAGTCAATGGAGATCTTAAAAGATGCTGCTTCTGCTGCCATCTACGGTTCTCAAGCGGCTAATGGGGTAGTAATTATTACTACTAAAAAAGGAAAGAAAGGAAAGGCTAAATTTGAATTAAATGCCTTTTCTGGAGAAACTCAGCCAATGAAGTATCTCGATGTACTTACCGGTTCTGAGTGGTATACAATGCGTAAAAAAGCCCTTCTTAATACAGCAAATACAGCCCCTGAAGCCAATGCATTAAATGCTATGGGAAGACTTCCTGCTAACTGGTCTACTCTAACAGGACCACAATTAGACGCTTTAGGCTTGGCTTTGCCTAACTATGACTGGCAACGTGAAGTGATGGGTACAGGTAGACTTCAAAACTATGAGATGAACGTTTCTGGAGGAGATGATAAAACTACCTTCCTATTATCGGGTTCATATAACTACCAAGAGTCCTCATTTAAGCCTGTTGACTTTGAAAGAGGAACTGTTAGAGTTGCTTTAACGCATCAAGCAACGAAGCGTTTGAATATAGAGACTAACATCAACCTTTCCTCTTTTACGCAAAATGTGCCATTTGCAGTGGAAGGTTCTTTCTTAGGTAACCCGGCGTTCTCTGCGTCTGCCGTATTGCCACACAATGCGATTTACAACGCAGATGGTACTTTCAATACAGCCATTGCCGGAGTATTAGGACAGAATGTGGTTTTAGTTAATGCTTATAATAAAGGTTTACAGCGTACAAATACGGTAGTAGGTAATTTGATTACTAACTATAAAATAGCGAACAATCTAACTTTCCGTTCTTTGTTTGGTTTGGATTATCGTTTACTTCAGGGTGATAATTACCGTGATCCGCGTACTCCAGATGGAGCAGGTGTCATAGGTAGAAGTTCGGTTCAGTCTGACTGGAGAACTCGTTTTATCACAACGCAAACATTAAACTGGAACAAATCCTTCAATGCAGTTCACAATGTTTCTGCCCTATTAGGTGTAGAATATTTATCTGAAGTGAGAGAAGGTATCTCGGGTGCAGGTATTGGTTTCCCTACCTTCCAATTTAGAACTATTCAATCGGCTGCTACTCCGGAATCCATTACTGGCTTCTGGACAGGCTATAGAAGAGCTTCCGCATTTACTTCTGTCAACTATGATTACAAGAAGAAGTACTTAGCAACTATCACAGCTCGTTATGATGGATCCTCCCGATTCGGAGCGAATAACCAATATGGTTTATTCCCATCTATTCGCGTAGGTTGGAGTGTAGCAGAAGAAAATTTCCTTAAGGATTCAAAACTAATATCAGAAATGAAGTTAAGAGCTTCATACGGTTTGACTGGTAATGATCAAATTGGAAACTTTGATGCGAGAGGCCTTTACGGTGGTGGTGGAAACTATTCAGGAAGTGCAGGTATTCTACCTTCCTCACTGGCTAATTTAAACCTTGGATGGGAAACGAATAATACAACAAACGTTGGTGTGGACTTCGGATTCTTTGATAACAGAATCACCGGTTCGGTAGACCTTTTTGATCGCAGAACGAAGGAATTATTATTGAGCCAGCCCATCCTTTGGACAAATGGTTTCGGTGGAATTTCTAATAACGTAGGTGAACTTCAAAACAAAGGAATTGAAGTTGAAATCTCAACAGTTAACGTAGATAATGCTGGTTTCCGTTGGAATAGTAGTTTCAACTTCTCCCAAATCAAGAATCAGATTATAAAATTGTATGATGGTTTATCCTTCTTACCAGCTAACCCAGGTATCGCAGTAGGTCAGCCAGTAGGAAGAAGCGGTGAAGGATCATTCTTCCTTGCTCAATATGCAGGCGTTAACCCGGCAACTGGCCGTCCGATGTGGTATGATATCAATCGTAGAGTTACTTATTTGCCAGTAGCGGCAGATAGAGTTTACCGAGGTTCTTCTCTAGCTACGATCTTTGGAGGTCTGAACAATACTTTCACTTATAAAGGTTTAGAATTAACTACCTTCTTTGTATATGAATATGGCGGGTTTACCACTGATGGACAGTACGGTTTCTTGAGAGAAAACGGAACCAGGTTAGCTTTAAATGCACTCCGTGATGTAGTTAATAGAACATGGACTACACCGGGTCAGATCACAGATATTCCAAGAGATGTAACTACAAATGGAGGTAATGAAACTAGAGGTCTTGGCAGAAACTCAGGAGATGCAGCCTTATTAAAGACTGATTTTGTCCGACTTTCACAATTGACTTTAGCTTACAGCTTCAAGCCTAGCTTAGTTAATAAAATCGGTCTTACTCGTGCACGCATTTACCTTCAAGGAGTCAACTTATGGACCTACACCGATTATCCTGGATATGATCCAGAGTTTACAGGAGCAGGTACAGGTGCTATTCCTTTAACTAAGAGCTATACACTAGGAGTTCAAATCGGATTCTAATCTATAAAAGGAAAAAAATATGAAATTACATACTAAATTTTACTTATCTCTTGCCTTAGTAGGTTCCCTCCTATTAAGTTCTTGTGATAGTTTACTTCAGGTAGATCCTAAACAATCAATTGATGCAAATGGAGCTTTAAATACGCCTGACGCAATGAACGCTGCGCTTAATTCAGTATACTCTAAATTAAGATCTGCTCGTAACTACGGCCGTGATTTGTTAGCCGTATCCGATGCCTTAGCTGATGTAGGACAAACAACTAGTAACTCGGGTCGTTTAATTGGTGAAAACAATAACCAACCAGGAGCACATTTCGGTACATGGCAAAATAGTTACTTTGCTATCAATGAGGCTAACCTAATTTTAGCTGGTATCAGCAAAGTTCAAGGTGCATCAGATGCGCAAAAGGCTCGTTGGGAAGGAGAAGCTAAGTTCTTAAGAGCTTTATACTATTTCGACTTAGTAAAAGTTTACTCTTACATGCCTACTGCCATATACCAACCTGGTGTAATTGGTCAAGGAGGTATTCCAGTCGAATTAGAAGGTGTGATCACCTCAGGAGAAGCCTTAAATCGTAAAACTCCAAGATCGACAATAGAAGCCGTATATGCACAAATATATACTGATTTAGAGGATGCAAAAAGATTAGTACCTGTGGGAAGAGGCGTTCAATACGGTTCTGGACCAGCTGCTTCTGCCTTGTTATCTCGTGTAGCTTTATACAGAGGAGACTGGACTAAAGTAGTTGCAGAATCAACTACTGCCTTAGCAAGTAGCGTAGGTGCTGTAACCTCTGGTACTGCTTATGTTAGTGGATGGAGAGCACCTGTAAACCCTGAGTCTATGTTTGAAGTACGTTTTGCTTTAGCAGAAGAATCAATTGGGGTGAATGAGTCTTTACAATCAACCTACACCGCTATCTTGAGCCTTGCAAATAAAAACTCACAAGGTGGATGGGGTGATTTCATTCCAAATGCTACAGTTAGAGGATTCTTTGGTTTGGCTCCATTGCAGGCTGCTGGAACAGTAGCTTCAGACAATAACAACTGGGATGTAACTAGAAATGCTGACATTAGAGCGCAATTGTACACTACGGGTAATACGGTTAGAGGTGCAGGTCGCCAAATCGAATGTACCAAGTTTATGGCTAAATCTGGTTTCGCCTATGCTGACAATGTGCCCGTAATTCGTAAGTCAGAAATGCACTTGAATAGAGCAGAAGCTAATTACCAGTTAAAGAATGAATCTGCTGCCCTTACAGAATTAAATGCATTCAAAGCTTTAAGAGGTTTACCTGCGGTAACCTTATCTGGAAATGCGCTTTTAGAAGAAATTCTTTTAGAAAGATTCAAAGAGTTTGCATTTGAGGGTCACCGTTTCTTTGACTTAAAGCGTTATGGAAGAGCAATCGTGAAGACAATTCCAGCGGTAAACTTGCCGTTTGAAGATTTCAAGATTTTGCCTCCAATTCCTCAGCGTGAAGTGGATGGTAATCCTAATATTAAACAAAACAAAGGCTATTAAAATTTGAAATCATGAAAAAAATAATCTTATTATACTCTTTGGCCTTAGTCCTTGTAACTTCTTCCTGTATTGAACAAAACTACCCTAAATGGGAAGGAAGTTTATTAGAGTTCCAAGATGCCGTAGTCACAACCCCTGTAGCAGGTGAAACATTTCCTAGAATTACAGTAGCTAATACGGTAGGTACCGTTAACCTTCGTGTAAATCTGGTAGGTGCACACAGAGCATCTGACGAAATTATATCGTTCTCTGCTGTAAGTTCCTCTGCTACCACTGCCGTAAGTGGTAAAGACTATACCATGACAGGGAAATTTACTATCCCTAAAGGAAGTAGTTTTGGTACTTTAACAGTCAATATAATTGACACAAAAAAAATTGGCGGTTCAGTTGATCTTTTGCTTCAGCTTGATGGAAACGATGAGATTGGCTATAACTCAAATTACAACAAAGTTCAAATTCGAATTACTCGATAATTTTGTTAAATTTATTTTTAATAATTAAAAAGACCGGATTTATCCGGTCTTTTTATCTACTACAAATGATGAAAAAAATATTCTTCTTTATTCTTCTAGGAATATCTCCTATGGTGTCTAATGGACAAATGACCATTCTTCGTGACAATGGAACAGGCATGCCCATTACGGCAAATCCTTACATCGGTGTTAAAGGTTCTGCTTATTTGGAAGACTTTAAAAAGGGAGTTTTATATCTCAATAATGGCCTAAAAGTAGAAGGCTTAACTATTGCATTGAATGGTTATACAAATAATTTAGAATATAAGTTAGAGGGAGGTCAATTTTCCTATGGGCCTGACAAGTTATCTAAATTTACTTACACCTCTGCATCAGGAGAATTAATCGAATTTACTTCAGAATATGAAGTGCCTACGATTAAAAAGAAGCGATTTGTTCAGGTTATAGAAAAGGGTAAATACACCTTACTTTTTCATCCTTACAAAATTATGACAGATGATCCATCTGCTACCTATGGTGCACAAGCTGCAAAGGTTTTTCAAGACGAACAAGATATATTCGTGGCTGTAGATGGCAAAGTTTATCTATTGAAAAACAAAGAAAAAGTACTGAAAGAGACATTTGGTACTGATGCAGAAAAGGCGATCGCTTTCATCAAGTCTCAGAAGGTGAATTTCAAGGAATTGAACGAGTTGAAAGCTCTTATACAAGAATTAAATAAGAAGTAATTACATTTGCGGAATGATGGCATAAACTTCCATTTGTTTGTGCATCACCTTAAACCAAATTGGGGGAATAAGGGCTAGTAATATCATTCCGGGGTATCCAGTGGGCATTTGGGGTGCATCGTCCATATGACGCAGAATTTGGTACTTTCTAGAGGCCAAATAATGATGGTCACTATGTCTGCTTAATTCAAACAGCGTTAATCGCCCTAACACATGATTACTGTTCCAGCTATGAGCTGGTTTCACACGCTCGTAGGAAGTCTTCGCAAGTTTTCGTTGCAATCCATAATGCTCAATGTAATTTACCGTTTCTAGTAGGGATGCTCCTAGGAAGGCCGCCATAAGGAAGGAAACAAGAACAAAGCCTCCGAAAAAATAATAAATAAGCCCTAATAGGGTAATTTGAATCAACTGAAATAAGGCCATCTCATTGAAAACTTTGTTTTTCGATTCTGCAATGGCAATCTGCCAAGCCTTTCGTTGCGTTCCTGTAAAAGTTTGAATCAAAAAAGCGTATAAATTCTGTTTGTAAAAGGCCGTACTTGGATCCTCTGACGTTGCTACATGTTTATGATGTCCTTTATTGTGCTCGATAAAGAAATGCATGTAAAGGCTGGTAAGCAATAGAATTTTGGCAAGAAATTGCTCAAATTTATTCACCCGATGACCTAATTCATGTGCTGCATTAATTCCAAAAGTCCCACACAACAAACCCATCGTTACCACACGACCTGCTGTATCAAAAATTGAAAGTCCTTGATTTAAACTGGTTAAAAACATATACAAGGCTCCTAATTGCATAGGCACGGTTAACCATAAGACCAAATCAAAAAATAGATTTGATTTAGCCGCCTGCTCCTGCTCTTCCGATAAATTATCTGAATTAGGCGCTATAAATAATTCACAAATTGGTATCAGAAAGAACAAATACGCTAAGGGTACCCAACAATAGAAACCATTTTTTGTGAAAGCAACATAAGCTAATACAAACAAGAAATAAGGCGTTAAATAGCGTAGTGGACGCATCATTTAATTATTAGAGTGTTTCCTTCAACTTTACAATTTCATTTCGAATTTCTGACCTCTCCGATTCTTTAAATCGACGAACAAAATCTAAAGCAATATTCAATGTAGCTTGAACGGTAATATAATTTTTACTTGCCATATCAGAAATTAACTTTCCATTAATGTTCAGCATCAAACTTCCTATTCTAGGTCTAATTCCCAGGGTAAAGGTATAATAATCTTTAGTTGAATTGATGACTGAGTTTGATTTAGCATCTACAATTTCACCTACCATTTTCCCCACATTCAAATTACAAAACCGTAATAAATAGAAAGAGAGCTGTGGCTCGAATACGGTAGATTTTAAATACAAACCTGCATCATACGTTGCTGAACCTGGTAAAGGAGATTTATATACGGTATTAGGATACCAAACTCCTAATCGAAAACCTACTGCATTAGCCGTATACATCGTAGCTCCATCAATGCCCTCCACTTTTTTAATCCCCGTCTTTTTATATAATCCTATCTCTCCTACGCTTGAAGCAGTAGCGATGGTATAATTAGAAATATCAGAGGCTGGTAAACTATAGAAATTTGAAATAAGCCCTCCTCCTATTTGCAATTGCCAAGTCATAGGACGCTGAGCTTTAATTTCCTTCACCTTTTGTTCGGTCAAAGCTTCTATAACCGCCTGTTCTCGGTAAATAATTTCACTCATATTTCGCAAAGGATAGGCTCGCTTAGTGGATACAATCAACCTGAACGCCTCCATCAGATTACCCACTTCGACTTTTTGATCTATTTCAGTAATTCTATCACGAAAAATCGTGTCTACAATTCCTCTTTCTAATTGATCAAAACGGTTGCTGTCAAAATACCGAAATTCCCTTATTTTCTCTAATAAGAATTTAGCTTCAATGTAATCCTTATTCAAAACACTTGATTCTGCTTTCGAGATATAGGAATCAAATGCCTTTTTTATTAATACTTTCTTGACCTCAAAATAACGGGAAGAAAAACTGCGATCTAAACCCTCTAGATTTTTGATTGTTTGTAACGCAAATAAATAATCATTGGAGGCAATTTTATCGCGAAAAGATTCAGCTATTACATCCAATGCAGTTGCTTTTTCAGTTAACAAGGTAGGATTGCCAGGATATTTAATGGCCATCCTTTCAAAATCTGAAAGTGCCCCTTTAAAATCTTCCGCATATATTTTCTCTTTTACTGCAACTAAATCTGATTGAAATTCGCCGGATTCCACTAGAGTCATCAATTCAGTTAAATACTTCTCTAAAGAGGCTACTTGTCCTAATAAGGATGCCTCTTTTGCTAATCGACCAGGATCTAACATATTCTGAACCTCGATGAGTGAATAAATATCATTTTTCTGTTTCAAATATTCATTGTATTTCAACTGAATAACGCGAGCATGTGCTGCATTTTGAACAGAAAAAGAGGAAACCTCTTCCAGTAGCTTATTTAAGGCATATTGAATTTTTGCCAAATTCTGAACCAAAAACTTCTCCTTATTGATATAAATCAAACCATAGAATCGTTTATTTTTCGAGTCCTCTTGAAACAATGGCTTTAAATCACTAAAGGTGATTTCTGATTCGATATTGCTGTTAAATTCAAAATTAGTTACTTCGCGAAGACTGTTATTTTTCGCGTTTCCTTGATCTTTTATACTCAAAGAAACGGATTTGGATTTGTCCTCTAATCGAACCCTAGAAATGATTTTTTTGGCTAAGGAAGCCTTCAAGTCAACTTCAAGTTGAGTTTTCAATTCTTCTACATTCGTCACACCAGGAACATAGGCGCGACTGGCTAAATGAAAATAATGAGACTCCATTAAGGCCATTTCAACCTCTTTTGACTTAGTCAAGTCAAAATTATCTTGACCAAATGCCCACTGACTTACACTCAATAAAAATAGTATTACAACTTGCTTTCCCATATTCTTTAATGCAATAATTTAGCCCATTCCGCGTCAAAAACTTGTTGAAAACGCTTCTTTTTATCATCCATGCTGCTGGCCTTAGAAGCAGATAAAATGCGTTCAAATCCATCCATCAAGCTCCTTTTAGGTAATTCTACTAGCACCCAAATTTCATGCCGTTGATCTTTTCGCAAAATATCTTTCTTTTCAACCACCCTAAGTAGGGACATTGTTTGCTGCGCTATTGAAACTTCTTCTCTCTCAAAATAGGTCTTCCATCCTTCAGATTCTGTTGATTGAAAGACTGAACTAAATTCTAAATTAACATTTTTTACCAAGGTCTGGATAAGAGAGGTTAATTCTACTTGTGCCGCATGAATTGCCATTCTTTCTGCCACATTCTCATTTTCACTTTCGCCATGCGAGACTGTGCGCAAATAGGCAGAAGTAGATTGATAAGTATCGGCCGGGAAAGGGATACTTACATTGCTCGTACTAGCACATGAGCCGCAGACTACCCAAATTAAAAGACTTATTCCTATCCTATTCATACGATACTACTAATATAAGTAACCTGAGTTAAAATACCGCTAAAACAAAAAAGTCAGGACCTTTCAGTCCTGACTTTTTCAAAATAACCTTAGCTATTAATATCCATTATTTTGCTTAAGGGTAGCTTTTCCATCTTTTTGTGAGTTTAAAATCTCATCAATCGGAAGAGGGAAGTAATTATTCTTAGCCGGGTCAAATGATTTACCAGCTAAATAACCTCTTTTAGTATATGTTCTTCCTGTTAAGTCTGTACCTGGTACAGCCTCTTTAGGGATATACATCTTGTTTAAGAAGTCAGCTGCAATTCCCCAACGAACTAAATCGAAGAAACGATGGCCTTCCATAGCAAATTCCAAACGGTTTTCCATATACACTGCGTTTAGTGCAAAGTCTTTACCATTAGCTACGAATGTTCCTGTTGGATATGGATTTACAACGTAATTTATAGTAGCATCTTGTACTTTACCACCTTTAGCACGATTACGAATCAAATTTACATATTCTTCAGCTTTCGCTAAATTGCCAGCTTCTGCTTCTATCTCAGCTAACCATAAAATAACCATGGATAACTTCAAAAGACGGTAGTTGTTATTAACCGATCGACGGCTCGTTGAGTGTGTTGTACTTCCTTCTTCAGCTAAATAATACATCCATTTTTTACCTGTATAAGGACCAGAGTAGTTTTGGTCACGAATCCAAGAAGCACCTGGCATTTTACCCCAATCTAAGAAGTTTACACCACGACGACCTACGGTCCAATCTAAACGTGGATCTACCGGAGCAGAAACATCTAATGTGAAAGCAGCTGCAGTACCAATACCTTGATCGTTCGGTAAATCTACATTATTATAAGTATCCTCTAAACCTGCTTTGTTCTTACCAATCATTGGAAGTCCTTCAGCTGTAGTTTTAAATGCATTCACTAGATTTTGTGAAGGTAGGTAAAATCCACAACATCCACGACCTGGAGAAGCACCAGTGTATGGCCAGTTCAAGTTATCACCTTGATTACCACTACCTCCTGTTGATCCATCATTCACAGAGAATTGTACTTCAAAAAGTGACTCAGCGTTATTGTTAGTCGTAGTTTTGTAGTTATCATGGTAATCAGTCACAAGCTTTTTGCCAGAGTTATTTAAGATATCTTCCAATAGAGGCTTAGCTTTGCTATATTGCTTTTGAAACATATATGCTTTCGCAAGATAGGCCATAGCAGCCCACTTAGTAGCTCTACCTTTCTGAGATTGCGTTGCAGGAAGATTTTTCATTGCAAAATCGAAATCTGCCTCAATGTTTGGCCAAATATCTTTATCATTTGCCAATTTTGTAGAGTTACGATCATCACGCTTGTACGTAGTTTCATCAATGTATGGAATCATGTTCCACATTTTCTTTCCTTCGAAATGGTAATGACCACGTAAGAAACGAGCTTCAGCAATTACTTGCGTTCTCTCCGCATCTGACATATCCTTAACATCTTGGCTTTTAGCTAATAAGATAGCCTCATTCGCTCGCGCAACGCCGTCATAGGTATGTTGCCACTTACCTAGGAAATAGGTGTTCTCTGCAAACCAAGTGTATTGCTCAATGAAACTTTGCTCTGGCTGGTCACCAGCGTCAGTACCTTTTACAGCATCACCGGAGGTAATTCCACCAAACACATAGTTTGAGATGGCAGATTGACGTCCTGTATTTCCTGCACCTACTCCATCTAATAAAGAATATGAACCAATTAATAAGGCATTTACTCCGTTTTTATTAGCAAGAGAATTTAGAGAGGCTGCTCCTTGAGGCTCTACCTCGAGAAACGACTCTGAACAAGAAAAGTTTATTCCAACTGTCGCAACTAATGCGAATATGATTAACTTTTTCATTTTTTTATCTGATTTATTTTAAATTAATTAAAATCCTACTCTTAATCCTATGTTGTAAGATTTAGCTACCGGGAATGCTCCCTCATCAATACCCATGTGAGTATCTTGATTATCAGCTCCTGAATTTCTAATGTTGATATCAGGATCTAAACCTTTGTATTTAGTTAAAGTCAATAGGTTTTGTCCTTGAACATAAATTTGCATCGAACTTAACTTGATTTTCTTTAACACACTAGTAGGTACAGTGTAGGTTAACTGAACGTTCTTGATACGCATGTATGATCCATCCTCAATGAAATAAGTTGAAATTTGCTGACTAAAGGTATCACCCGCATTTAAACGAGGTAATTGAGCCACATCTCCTTGTTTCTTCCATGAATTATACAACATATCTTTTGAACGGTTTCCTTGGAAAGTGTTGAAGTCTGTCCAATACTTTAAGTAATTGAATATCTCATTACCTTGAACACCTTGTGCAAAAACAGTGAAATCCCAATTTTTATACCCTAAATTAAGGTTTAAACCATACGTAAAGTCTGGGTGAGGATTACCAATGACAGTTCTATCAGACGCATTAATTTTGCCATCAGGAACACCATCTGGACCACTGACATCTTTAAATTTGAAAACACCAGCACGAGTATAACCAGGAATTTGTGTGGCTGCTAGAGCTTCTGCATCATTCTTAAGAACCCCTTCAACTACGTAACCGAAGAAACTAGCAATTGGTAAACCTGCTCTCGTTAAAGAAATCGCTGGTAGACGAGTTGTGAATCCAAAGATTGAAGCCTTAGGGTCATCATTTAACTTCACTACGTTGTTTGTGTACTGGCTAATTTGCCCCGAAACAGCATATCTTAATTGACCAATTTGATCTCTCCAAGATATGTTTAAGTCGATACCCGTATTATTAACTTCTCCAATATTCACAAAGTCAACACTACCTGTTCCTGATGATCTTGGAATAGGAACTTGCGTTAACATGTCTGACGTCGTACGCGTATACCAGTCAAATGCAACATCTAATTTGTTGTTGAGTAAACTTGCATCGAAACCGATGTTCGTTGACGTATTGGTTTCCCAACGACCATTTGCATTACCGAATTGAGTTAAGTCAAATCCAGCTGCAAGAGAAGTTCCTGAACCCGTGATATCATACATGTTATTATTAGGGTCTGGCGTAAACAACGTAGAAGCATTGTATACTGATGGGATCAATTGGTTACCCGTCTTACCCCAACCTCCACGTACTTTTAAGTCGTTAATGACTGTTATGTCTTTCATGAAAGCTAATTCCGTTAGACGAGCTCCCACCGAGAATGCAGGGAACACACCATAACGGTAAGATGGACCGAATCTTGAAGAGCCATCACGACGTAAGGTAAAGTCAGCTAATAAGAAATCTTTGTATGCATAATTTACCTTTCCGAATTGTGAAAATAAGGCTGTGATGGTAGCACCCGATCCTCCGTTAGAAAGACCTGCAGGGAAACCATTGTTCAAATAACGGTACGATAAATCATCAAAAGCAAAATTTGATCTAGCCGCATTAAATCCAAATCCATAAGTAGATACAGATTCTGTTCCAACTAATACGTTGAAATCATGATCTCCCAACTTTTTAGCGTAATTCAAGGTATTGTACCAAGTAACAGCACGATCAAAGCTATTTGAAACCGTTAAGCTGTTCGCATTACGCGCTTCAACTGCTTCAATATCACGGTTGAAATAAGCTGATTGATTAAAGTTATTGTATTCAAAACCAAGGCTAGTACGCGCCTTTAAATCTTTCATAATTTCAACTTCCGCAAAAACATTACCGAAGATACGTGTAGAAGTTACTGGATTATCTTTCTCTCTCCATTGGCGAGCTAGTGGATTAGGTGCATTACCTAAATTCGTACCACGTGAACCTCCAAAACCATTTAAGTCAGATAAATTCGATCCACCTAACGCTTTAGGTCCACCCGTTATATCAAAAACAGGAATGATTGGCTGAACACGAATCGCAAACATGATTGGATTCGATTCACTATTGTTACCATTAGGAACACCAATACGCTCATCGACAGAAACGGTTACATTCTCTCCAAAAGTGATAGCACCTTTTTTGAACTCTGTATTCGCACGTACCGAGTAACGCTTATATCCTGTATATCTCAAGATACCTTCCTGATCAAAGTAACTAGCAGAAATGGCATATTTACCATTTTTCGTACCACCTGTTGCTCCTAACTGATAGTTAGAGATTTTAGCTGGGCCAAAGATTACATTCTGCCAATCAGTTCCCTCTTTATTAGCTTTCGTAATGTTGAATGCGTCAATATTGAATCTTGGATTAGCTATGTCATTTGTATACGTAAAATTAGATGGCAATGCACCATATACGTTCGGATAAATATAATCTGCGATTGTTTGCGTTCCATCAGGTGCAAAACGGTATTGTACTGATGGAGATTTTGTACTTGCATTTCTACCTGCACCTGCTTCTGCCTCAAAATAGTATTGGCCTAATTCTTTTGTATTCAATAAATCCAAGAGCTTGCCTACTTGCTGTGTACCCGTGTACATGTCAAAACTAATTTTAGGCTCGCCTTCACCACCACGCTTAGTTGTGATGATGACAACACCATTCGCCGCACGCGCACCATAGATAGAAGCCGCAGACGCATCTTTCAATACCTGCATCGACTCAATATCATTCGGGTTGATTTGGTTTAGCGTACCCTGTGTAGGTACTCCATCAATTACATATAACGGTGAGTTATTGTTAGTAGATCCAAATCCACGTATACGAACCATCGTTCCACCACCTGGAGAGTTATCATTACCTACCGTCACACCGGATGCACGACCTTGTAACATTTGCGTTACAGATGCCGCTGGTAATGCAGTAAGTTCTTTTGCACTTACTACCGCTACCGCTCCTGTAATGTCTTTTTTACGTTGAGAAGTGTAACCAGTTACCACAACCTCACTTAATTGACTTACATCCTCATTAAGTGAAACTGCAATGGATGAGCGATTTCCAACCGCGATAGATTGGGAAACATAACCTACCGAGGTGATTACTAACTCGGCATTTCCGCTCTTTACATTGATGGAGAAAGCTCCATTAACATCCGTAGTGGTACCGGTAGTTGTACCCTTAATCACTACAGATACTCCGGGAATTCCTCCGCCTTTGGCGTCTGAAACGGTTCCCGAAACTTTTCGGTCTTGGCCAAATGCCACCAATGACATGGTGAGCATCAAAGCCAGTAGAAAGACCACTCTGCTTACGTAGAAATTGTTTTTCATAAAAATAAAAGGTTTGAGTGAATGTTAAACATTAGCGCAATAGAGACTATCAGACAAAGTTTAACTGCCACAATATTAAAAATATTTAATTACTTATTACACAATTCTATATAATTTTTTTAATATTTTTTTTAATAATAATTATTAATTAATCTTATGATAATGGTCTAATTAATTTTATTTCACAAGACAAAAGCGAAGGTTATTTTTGCTGAATGAGAAGAAATCTTCTTCACCTCACATTCATTGATCTAAAATAAAACTTTTTTCCATTTTTGGGTGTTAAGAAAACATGCCTGAAAAAATTATTGAGGTACGCCACCTTTCGAAAAAATTTGGTTCCTTTCAAGCCATTCATGATGTCAGCTTTAGTGTGTATAAAGGGGATGTATTTGGCTTTTTAGGGCCCAACGGCGCTGGGAAAAGCACAAGCATACGATGTTTGAATTCGTTGATTACGCCGGACAGTGGAACGGTTGAAATTTTTGGAGAATCCATTTCCACTCACCGAGAATCAATTCTAGGTCGAATTGGAAGTATTATCGAAAAACCTGATTTCTATAAATATTTATCCGCTTACCGAAATCTGGAGATCTTCTCTCGCATCTCGGGAAAGCCCTCCACCAAGCAAGAAATCTACAAAATGTTGGATTTTGTGGGCTTAGGTGGACGAGAGAGAGACAAATTTGCTGGTTTTTCACATGGAATGAAACAGCGATTGGGAATTGCGCAGACGCTTTTGCATAATCCCGATCTGATTATATTGGACGAACCTACTACGGGATTAGATCCGCAAGGCATCATTGACATCCGGAATTTGATTTTGCGATTAAAAAATGAGCAGCATAAAACAGTATTGTTGTCTTCCCATAATTTGGCAGAAATCGAATTGATCTGCAATCGAATGGTCATCATTAACAAAGGTCGATCGATTGTGGAAGGAAATGTGAGTGATTTGATGAATGGCGAAAATCTGATTTTACGCCTAGAAGCTAGTCCGATTCAGGCGGCTAAAAATGCTTTACTAGTCTGGAAGCCCTCTCTTTTATGGGATAATATAGGAGATACTGCCGTTCAATTTCCCATTGAAAAATCGGAGATTCCTCAGCTAACTAAATTTCTTGTCGATCAAAACATCGAAATATATAGCCTGGAGGCGAAAAGAACGCTGGAGGATTATTTTATTAAAATCGTGAACCAATGATCCTATTCAACAGCATATACAATGAAATAATTAAGATTGCGTTGAAGCCTCGGTCCTATTTAGGCTTAGCTGCCATCACCGTGTTAGTGGGCGTCATTCAATTTGCCTTAAAAGCAGACGGAATGTCAATCATCTCCTTTGTGACCGCCTCCTTCGAGCAGACGTTGACTTTTGAAGGCAACGTGTTGAATGGCAACCTCGTAGCGTTCATTATTTTGCAGATGTTATTAGTCCAAATTCCACTTCTAGTTGCCTTGGTAACCGGCGACTTAGTTTCAGGTGAGGCGGCGATGGGAACCATTCGAATGCTAGCAACGAAGCCGATTTCTCGCGTTCAACTCCTGTTATCTAAATTTATTGCCGGAGGCATTTATACCTTGATCGTCATTTTATGGATGGGTGTGATGTCTGTGATCGTAGGTAAATTGTTATTCGGGACGGGCGATATGATGGTGTTGAATTCAGATGGATTAGTGATTTTGCAGGAAGCGGATGTGAATTGGCGCTATTTGGGTGGGTTTGCCGTGGCGTTTTTGGCGCTGTTTACGGTCAGTTCTTTATCTATTTGCCTGTCTTGTTTTACGGATAATTCCATCGGACCTATCGTGGCGACTATGTCAGTTATCTTGTTATTTACTATCATTGGCACCTTGGATGTACGCGTTTTTGATCCAATCAAACCCTATTTGTTTACTACGCACATGGCTTCTTGGCGCTCCTTTTTCGAGGATCCGTTGCCCGTTTCTGACATCCTACGTTCTTGCGTTGTTTTAGTCGCGCACAATGTGGTGTTGATTTCCATTTCGCTTTATACTTTCCACCGAAAAGATATCCAATCATGATTCGCGTAATCTTACTATTATTTTCCTTTTCCCTGTTTGCACAGGATGCGAACAAGACCGTTATTCAAGTGTTGGCGAAGATGAATAAAGTGCGCGATTACCGCGTCGAGGCTCAGATAAAATCCGATATTCCGTTGATAAAGATTATGCCAGCAAAGGCGACCATCTATTTCAAGCAGCCAGAAAAATTCCGGATGATCACAAAGGGTATTGCGATTTTGCCCAAAAAAGGATTTACCGACTTGACTGCCTTACTGCGCAATAAATCTGCTTATAATGCTTTATTTACTGGCTTTGAGGTCATTGATGGCATAAAAACAGAATCCATCACCTTACTACCCACAGATGATTCAGGCGAAATTGTTTTGGCAAAAATCTGGGTCGACCCTACCCTCGACTTGATTTTAAAATCTCAAATTACCTCCCGAAGCAATGGGACGGTACTTTCTAGCTATGTTTATGGAACTGAAAAAGCTTTTGGACTTCCATCAGAAATGATTATAACCGTGGATGTGAAAAAATTCAAGATTCCCAAAGGCGTCGTAGTCGACATTAACCGGACGGCGGTAGCTCCTGTAAATACGCGCAAAACGGGTCAAATTCGTCTGTCATTAACGAACTACCTCATCAACCAAGGAATCGAAGACAAAATCTTTAAAGAATAGGGCTCCTTTCTTGTAGTTTATTACCGGTGGCTTTCATTCTTTTTTCGTAATTTAGATTTCTAAATCGAAATAAAATGAAACACTTACTTGTTTGGATATTACTAGGTGGAGCTATTTCAGCTTCAGCCCAAAACTGGCAGATGACGGGATTCGTAAAAGCTGACTCCCAGAATCCAATTCTTTCACCCTCCTTACAAGCGCGTTTTCAAGATCCAATAGCGAACAAAATGGTCGGCTGGGAAAATAAAAACGTATTAAATCCAACGGCCCTCGTGCGCGATGGCCTCGTTCATTTATTATACCGCGCCCAAGACTCACTAGGCACCTCCCGCATCGGTTTGGCCACCAGCGAAGACGGTATTCATTTCAAAAAGAATCCAGAACCCATTTTATTCCCCTCAAATGATGCCTTTCGCGGGTTCGAATGGCCAGGCGGCATTGAAGATCCGCGAATCGTAGAAAAGGAAGATGGAGGTTATTTCTTGACCTATACCTCTTATGATGGAAAGTTTGCAAGGCTTTGTGGCGCATTTTCTAAAGATCTAAAAACCTGGGAAAAAATTGGACCCTTATTTACCTCCGAAAAATATTTAAATACCTGGTCTAAATCAGGGGCGATTGTTTCGGTTCAAAACGGGGCAAAAATCGTGGCAAAAAAAATCAACGGACTCTATTACATGTATTACGGAGATACCGATTTATTCCTAGCGACTTCGAAAGATTTACGTCATTGGGACATCTTGGAAAATGCAGAAAATTCCGTTCGATTATCTGTTTTAAAGCCTCGTGCAGGTTATTTCGATAGCCGTCTAGTGGAACCTGGACCCTACGCGCTGCTACGTAAAGAAGGAATCGTGTTAATCTACAACAGTATGAATGCGGAAAATTACAATGAGACTCGTTTCCCTAAATCCGCCTATTCCGCAGGTCAAGTATTGTTCGATGCACAGAAGCCTTATAAGGTGATAGCGAGAACAAATGAGCCGTTTATTTGGCCTAATCGACCCTATGAAAAAGTAGGCGAAGTGAACGAAGTTTGTTTCGTGGAAGGTTTAGTCCCCTACAAAGGGAAATGGTTTCTTTATTATGGAACCGCAGACTCTAAAATTGCTGTTTCTATCAAAAAATGAGCGCATTAGGATTACATAGCGTACACCATATCGCCATCATCTGCTCGGATTATGCGCGATCTAAGGCTTTTTACACACAGGATTTAGGGCTTGAAATTATTCGAGAAGTGTATCGTGCGGAGCGCGATTCCTACAAACTGGATTTAGCTTTAAACGAGCACTACGTAATTGAATTGTTTTCTTTCCCTCACCCTCCAGCTCGCCCGTCGAGACCGGAAAGTTGCGGTTTGCGGCATTTGGCTTTTCAAGTAAACAACCTGGATTTTACGGTGCAGCAATTGACCAAAAAAGGTATTACTTCGGAGCCCATTCGCATCGATGAATTCACCGGAAAGCGATTTACGTTTATCGCGGACCCGGATGATTTGCCGCTAGAATTTTATGAATTATGAATAGAATAGATAAAAAACCCCTTTCAAAACTAGGTTTCGATTTCGTAACGCCTGCATACTTAGAGGAAGGCCAAAGCGAGTTCGACCACCGCAACTCTAACCTCGATCTGGGTGCCTACCGTCCTTTAGCTCCGCGTGAAATCAGTATCCTGGAGGCGAACTTGAACGAGGCGGAAAACTGGAAAGATGTGTGGGTGAAAGAGGGATTTAATCCGTACTTGGTGAAGAATTGCCGATTTTTTGGCATTAACCGCATCGGTATTTTAGAGAGTTGCTATTTAGAATTCAAGAACCTGCGCATGCCGGTGGGACTTTATAATAGTACCTTGATCTCCTGCGATTTTGGGGATAACGTGGCGATTGATCGCGTGAATCTATTGTCTCATTACCAAATCGGAAACGAAGTAATGATCCTCCAAGTGAACGAATTAGCGACGACGGCGACTGCGAAATTTGGAAATGGTATTGTGAAAAAGGGAGAGGAAGAGCGAATCCGTATATGGATGGAATTAGGTAACGAAAATGGAGGCCGCAAGGTCATTCCATTCGTAGGAATGAAACCGGCCGATGCTTTTTTATGGACCCAAGACCGGGAGGACAAATTATTACAAGCGAAATACAAAGAAATGACCATACAGGAATTCTCTTCTAAACGCGGATTCTATGGACAAATCGGAGATCGTACCGTCATCAAAAATACCGGCATCATAAAAGACGTCAATATGGGCACCGACACCTATATCAAAGGCGCAAATAAATTAAAGAACTTAACGATTATCTCGAACGCAGAGGCCTCCACCCAAATAGGCGAAGGCTGCGAAATCGTCAACGGGATCATCCACGAAGGCTGCCGTATTTTCTACGGTGTAAAGGCCGTTCGATTTATTTTAGCGGCGCATTCACAACTGAAATATGGCGCGCGTTTGATCAACTCCTTTTTAGGAAGTAATTCCACCATTTCCTGCTGTGAGGTATTAAATGCCCTCATTTTCCCGGCCCACGAACAACACCACAATAACTCGTTCTTGTGCGCTGCCATCGTCAAAGGTCAAAGCAATATGGCCGCTGGCGCGACCCTGGGTTCCAACCACAATTCGCGCGGTGCGGATGGGGAATTGCAGGCGGGACGTGGATTTTGGCCCGGCTTATCCGTAGCCTTAAAACACAACTCGAAATTTGCCTCCTTTAACTTGATTTCAAAAGGAAACTACCCGGGCGAAATCCACAATCCACTACCCTTCTCTTTAATCGGAAACGACGATACAGAGGGCGGATTATTGATTATAGCGGGCTACTGGTTCCAATACAACATGTACGCTTTAGCGCGAAATGCCTGGAAATTCGCCGCCAGGGATCAAAGAACAAATAAAGACATGTTGCTCGAGTTTGATTTCTTGGCGCCTGATACCGTTTCAGAAATCTTAGAAGCCATTAAACTATTGGAAAAATGGGTTTCTGAATCCTTAGGCGGCGGCGATGGAAAAGCCTGGTTAAAGGACCCGGCAAATGCAACGAATCCATTAGACATTTTTGCAACAGGCATAGAGAATACAAAACGCAGAACCCGTATCGCAAAGGCGCACAAGGCGTATCAAATTTTCCACGATCTATTGTATTACCATGCGGCCAAAGAATGGTTAGCCACTTCCGAGCGCCATCCATCTCAATCCCCATCGGCGCTTTTACAAGCGACCTTAAAGAACGCGACTGCGATACAAGTATGGGAAAATCTAGGCGGCCAATTGATTCCTTCTGGATTCATCCAAGGATTAAAAAATGACATCAAAACTGGCAAAATTACCCGTTGGAAGCAAGTGCACGAATTCTACGAAAAACAAGCGGACCTTTACCCGGATCAGAAATTTGAAAATGCATTGAACGGATTATTGCAAATCAATCCGAATGCTTTCGAGAATATCCCGGCGTGGATTGATCGCGCCATCGCCACAGCTGATTTCTTAACGACAGGTATCGAGCGATCGCGCTCTAAAGATTATGAAGATCCTTTCCGCTTAGCGATGTTCGGCAATGCGGAAGAACTGGATGCGGTGATAGGTGATGTGAAGGATAATGAGTTTATTCAGGAAGCAAAGGCGAAGCAGGTGGTTTTTAGAGAGAAGCTGAAAAATTTAGATAAGAGAGTAGAGAGTAGAGAGTAGAGATATGGAATTTAAAAAGGGGCCAAGGCCCCTTTTTTAATAAATTAGAAATATAAAAGTCAAAATCTATACTCTATAATCTACTCTCTCTACTCTAAGCCATAAAAATGGCTTCGCCATTTTTATGGCTTGTTAGAATCCACCACCAATCTCTGCTCTCTATTCGCGATTTCCCAAGCCATGTAGAACACCAAGCGGCCTACTTTTTGGATTTGGTCAAACTCAATCTTGTCTACCTCGTCACCTGGCATATGGTAATCATCGTGCACGCCATTAAAGAAGAAGGCCACTGGGATACCAAATTTAGCGAAGTTGTAGTGATCAGAACGGTAGTAGAAACGGTTCGGATCGTTCGGATCATTGAAACGGAAATCTAGTTCAAGACCTACGTGCTTCTTGTTTTGCTCGATTAATACCTCACGTAATTGAGACGATAATTTATCTGAACCAATCTCATAGATATAATCCGGCTTGCCTTTGTGTTCGTCATCATAACGACCGGTCATATCCGTGTTCAAATCTACAACCGTGTTCTTTAGAGGGAATAAAGGATGATTTGCGTACCATTCAGAACCCAAAAGGCCTTTTTCTTCGCCTGTTACGGTCATGAACAAGATGCTACGGCGTGGACGCTTTCCTTCTGCAGCTGCTTTTCCGAAAGCCTCCGCTAATTCCATTACCGTTACCGTTCCTGAACCATCATCGTTTGCGCCATTGTTGATTTGGCCGTCTGCAGATACTCCGATGTGATCGTAGTGAGCTGTTAAAACAACAATTTCTTCTTTCTTGTCTGTACCTTCTAAATAGCCTACCACATTGTAGGTATCGACTGGCTTTTCTGTTCTTTCGATGGTTACTTCGATCGGAGCTGCTTTGAATTTAGACGAAACTGATTTTTTCTCAGACGCTAAAGTAGCTTTGTAGGCTAATAGTTCTGCCTCGGTTGTTCCTAAGAGTTCAGCTGCAGCCTCTGATGAGATGACCAAAACAGGTGCTTCATTTGCAGCTGATGCTGCATCAGCAAAGGCCATACGCTCATTACCAAAACGTTTCATCATCGCTTGACGTTGACGTACTTGGTTGCCAAAAGTTTTCGTATCACGATCCGCGATCAAGATTAAGCCTTTCGCACCAGCCGCTTGCGCGCGCTTTAATTTTTCTTTCCAGCCATCTCCCTTACCAAAAATCGATGGATTTTTAGAATTAGAAAGTACATAATTGCCAGCGGCATCCTTAGCCTCGCCTTCGAAAGCTAAAACCATTTTGCCTTTGGCATTTAATTTATCAAAATCCGTATAGCCGCCTTGCTGAACTCCAAAACCAGCAAATACCATTGGGAATTTTGAATTAGCAGCCACTGGCGCTAAAGCACTCGCCATCATGTCGACTAAGTATTCGTATTTCTTTCCTTTAGCAGAAATGAAAACGT